>NZ_JBIUCP010000085.1:0-6844 GCF_044538765.1 Acinetobacter sp. ABJ-A23_2 | reverse complement strand
TCTATTTTCTACAGTCTTAAGAAAATTAAAAGTTAATAAATAACATATGCATACATGAGTAATATCAATTCTATTTTAGAAAAACATTTATTCAAGGCGAAAAAAACATCAAATATTATTTTTTTATAGCTTTTGTGGTGACGACACAACTATTACAATACAGTTTATAAATAGTTTAACTCTTCAGCAGTTTTAGGCATGTTATGACTTCAATGTCGAACACTACCCAAAAGCACTTTATTGTTGAGCAGTTTCCTCTACCGACTTGGGTCAGTGATGAAAAAGGCTTAATTTTATACTGCAATACGGAGTGTACAAAGTACTGGCACGATACCTCTCCTCCATTGTTTCAGCAATGGTTAGATTTCGTGTACCCTGCCGATTTAGAAGAAGTTAAAAACAAATGGTTAGGTGCTATACGGCTGCAATCAAGAGTTGAATTTAAATGCCGTCTTTTACATAAGAGCCATCACTATCGATGGTGTAAACTTTCAATTCAATTATCGAAATATCATGAACCTTCTCAAGAAAATGAATGGTTTATTAGTTTTCTAGATATTGATCAAGATATACAAGAACAACAAAGCCTACGTAAAGATATCGATATACAGAATCAAATGCTCGATATTAGTGTCGATTGTATTAAAGTTTTAAATACAGATGGCACAGTATCTCATATGAATAAATCAGGGTGCCTTGCATTAGGTGTACCTGTCGATGAAAAAAATTTCGGTATGCGATGGTTAGATCTTTTACCACCGCATATACGCAAACGCGGAAGAGTTGCTTTAAAAAAAGCCTTACAGGGTAAAGTGGCCCGATTCGCTGGCATGAGTTGCTTACCAAATCAAGATCCTGAATATTGGGATAACATGCTTACCCCAATTCAACATACAAACGGCGAAATTATTCAAATATTGTGTGTTTCTCGGAATGTCACTCAACAATATCTTACTGAAAACCGATTAAGAGATATTAGTGAGAGAGATGAACTTACTGGATTATTTAACCGACGCTCATTTAAGCTTCAACTAAAACGTACTCTAACCTACTCACGAGAAACCCAAACAAGTGTAGGTTTACTTTTAATTGATTTAGATCATTTCAAACACATTAATGACACCATAGGTCATAGTGCTGGCGATCACTTATTAAAAATCCTGTCTAAACGTTTTAATCAGTGCGTAGACCATGAACGATGTTCTGTCGCTCGGTTAGGTGGCGATGAGTTCGCAGTTATTGTCAGCCATTTAAAAAATGAAAATGATGTCCGAGAACTTGCTGAAGTATTACTTCAACAACTCAATCAACCCATTACATATGCAGGGAATGTACTCAACGGCGGTATGAGCATTGGCTGTGCCATTTACCCGCAAGATGCTGTCGATCAATCAAGCTTATTAAGCTGTGCAGACATGGCATTGCATGACTTAAAAGCTCGAGGTCGTGGCGGTATACGTATGTATAACCCGAGTATGATGCAGTTGACCGAAGCAATCGCCTCTCAACTTAACATTGCTCGTCAGCTTATTCGTCACCATACTATCCAACCCTACTATCAACCTAAAGTTGATTTAAAAACTCATGCTGTTGTGGGCTTTGAAGCATTACTGCGTTGGCACACGACTTCGGCTCAAAGAGGTTTGCCTTCACAAATTGCTGAAGCTTTTAAAGACTATGATTTAGCCAGTAAGATCGGTGAAATTATGCAGCAACAAGTTTTGCATGATATGGCTAAATGGATAAAGTTAGGCTTTCAGCCACTTCCAGTATCACTAAATGCTGCACCAGTTGAGTTCTTAAGAGATAATTACGCCGAAAGATTATTAAAAAAGATTCATCAACTTGAAATTCCTACATATTTAATTGAAATAGAAGTTACTGAGCATATGCTTGGGGACCGTGGCTCTGAATATGTTATTCGCGCACTCAATAAATTAAAGCAACATGGCGTACGCATTGCTTTAGATGATTTCGGAACAGGATTCTCTTCTCTAACGCATATACGAGACTACCCAATTGATTGTCTAAAAGTCGACTGTAGCTTTATACAAAAGATGCAACAGGACCCATCAATTTATGCAATTGTCCAAGCAATTGGTTTACTCGCACCTAATCTCTCACTCGGGTTAATTGCAGAAGGTATTGAAACAGTAGAACAAGAAGAGCTACTTCTTAAATTTGGTTATAACATAGGACAAGGCTTTTTATTCGAACAAGCTATTGATGCAAATCAAGTTATATCTATTCTTAAACAAGGTCAGGCTTATTTAGAAAGCCATTATTCGATGAATTAATCTGTATATACAAAAAGTAGTCGCTCACTTTGCACACTAAAAATACACAATAAAAACCATAAAATTGGCGATAATATAACCATAACGATAACAAACTTAGGTTCTTCAACAATAAATATTGTCACAAGGCAATAAGGAGCAATATATGAGTTATCACCATATTTTAGTTCCAGTCGATGGTTCTCCTACGTCACTTATTGCGGTTAACCATGCTGCAAATCTTGCTAAAGCGTTTAACAGTAAAGTCACTTTAGTATATGCGCTTACTATTGATCCTTTTATTTCAGTTGAAATCATTGATAGTACAGAAATTGCACAAGATTACTTTAATAAAGCGAGAGCTTCGATTCAGGGCATTTTAGATCAAGCTAAAGAGCAATTTAGTCAACACGGAATTTCTGTTGAAACAAAGATTGTTGAAGGTCAAACAATTCACACAGAAATTATCAAAGCAGCAACTGAGCTAAAAGCTGATTTATTGGTAATTGGTTCTCATGGACGAAAAGGTTTTAAAAAGTTCTTCTTAGGAAGTGTGACTCAAGCACTGTTAGGAGAAATCCACGTACCCGTATTGGTCGTAACCGAATAGATAAATTTAAAGTTCAAAAAACCCAGCTATAGAGCTGGGTTTTTTACATAAACTACTTTCCGTTATACGTAAATTTAATGAGAGAACCAGGATTCTCTAAAGTATGCGTTACAGAACCATCGTCTTTTTGCACATTGCCCGCTGTATCGGTCAGTACATATAAAGCATTGCCCTCCGGACTTGCAATCACGTCACGATAACGGTTATTGCTTTTAAACATCGGGATGGCATCATCTAAAGTCGCACTATATGTTGGATCTAGCTTAATACGGAAAATGACTCCACGTTTTAAAGATGGTACCAATAATGTATTTTCCCATCCCGGAATCGCCTTTTTACCTCCCGTATATACATATGCTGATGACGGTGCAACCGTTGGCCAGCAGACATAAGTCATATCACCACAAGTTGGATCATTGTAGTTATAGGTATCTTGTACGGTATACAACGTTTTCAAAGGTGCTACAAAATTTTTCCCAGTCCATTCAGACTCTTTAGTCACGGGAACACCTTCGGCTACTTTTACCCCGTTTTGACCCAAATCTTTAATTTGAGATTTATTGGTTGCAGCCGAATAGTTGGCATAAGCATAGCCACTATCATCTTTATAACCTGCTACATTTGGCCAACCATAGTTCCCACCTTTTAAAATGAGGTTAATTTCATCATCAGAATTTGGCCCTTGCTCAGATTGTAAAAGCTTTCCATTTGGAGCAAATGCTAAACCTTGTGGATTACGGTGCCCTAAAGTATAAATATGACTAACTACCCCATTAAAGCTCGGGTTATCTTTAGGAATACTTCCATCCAGATTTAAGCGTAATACCTTGCCCATATAGGTATGGTAGTCTTTGCTGTTCAGCTCTTGCTGAGTTGGGGTATGCTGCGCCTGATTTGGTAAAAACAAATAAGCCAGTTGATTTCGGCCTTGGTCACCAATCGTATAGTAGATTTTTTGGTCTGGACCAACAACTAGACGGCCTGACTGATGGTCTTTCGATGATGGTAAGCCTGCAATCAAATCAACAGGTTTTTCAAATGTATCTGTTGTTTTGTTATAGGTATATCTACGGATAATCGTTTGGTTAGGTAGTTCTTTATCTGTAGATTTTGGATTTTTAAAAGTACCCGAAATATAGATATAAGGGTTATGTTTAAAGTCAGGATGAAAAGCAAAACCTAACAAACCATTTTGCCCATCCGCATCATTCACAATTTCAGGAACCTGAAAAACTGTTTTTGCGCTACCGGACTCAGGATTTACTCTTAAAATTTTACCGGTTGCACGTTCGGTTAACCAAATCTGATTGTCAGGTCCCCATAACAAAGCATGCGGTTTATTTAAGTTAGACAGAATAACTTTTTTATCAAAATTTTCTGTTTTTGCTTTAGCAAATTGCGCTGGCGTAAGCGGAATGTCCGCAAATGCCGTGTTAAGCATAAATAGTTGTGCAGCACCTAAAAGAGTGACCTTGGCTAATAAATGTTTATTCATAATTCCACCTTATAAATTTTTTAAAGAGTTACTCAAATCAAAAACGTTTGATTTGTATAAGTTCTCTATATGTTTTGTATTATGATGAATAGCATATTTATTAAAATCCAAATTTCTGAAAGGCTCTGTTGCATAAAAGTAGCTATCCAAAACAAATGAATACTTTAAAAGTTATCTTATAAATAGTTCATCAAGTTTTTAAACTGATTGATATGAAAGCAACCTTTAACAAAGTAATTGAAAAGTAAAAATTAATACTGAAACAGACAATTCAAACTATAAAAATATACATAACACTCAGCTAAAAGATTCAAGCTAGAGCTTAAGGATTTCAGCAGAAGTTAGGTTCAGTTATGTGTGCAAATTTTAAACCTCTTAAGAAAGATCATGCTCATCAATTAGACTTATTTGAACCAACCTTTGATTACAAATCGGATGTTTATCCAAGTGATGACTGTCCAATGATCTTATCTCACCAAAATGAATTGGAATGGCGAAAAGTTAAATTTGGAATGTTACCCCCCTATGCCAGAGAAGTTTCATTTAAGTACGCAACCTATAATGCAAGAACTGAAACGGTTGAACAAAAACGTTCTTTTAAACACGCTTGGTCGCATGATCAATTCGGGCTTATACCTGTTGAAGCTATTTATGAACCGAAATATATCAATGGAAAAGCTCATTGGTATGGCATATTCCGTCAAGATGGGCAACCATTTACACTTGCAGCAATTTATGAAGAAACCATCATTGATGAACAGAAAGTTCGGTCAATGTCATTATTAACAATAAACGCAGATCAACATCCATTCATGAAGCAGTTTCATAAACCAGACGATGAAAAACGTTCAATTATTGTGATACCAAATCATCTCAGGAATGATTGGTTAAATTGCAAGCACACTGAAGCATCTGATTTTTTCTTAGATATGCCACTACATGAATTTATATCTCTACCGAAAGCAGATATGAAAAAATAATAATTAAATATTTAGAATTGAGATACATACAAAAAATTAAAAAAGGCCCGCTTGAGACCTTTTTTATATTGGAAAGATAGCTTTTCATTAAGGCGATTTATAGAGCAAACGGTTTGGGCTACCAGATGGATTTTTCACTACATTACTGGTTGCTTGATTTAACAAATTAGCCGATATCGTTTGAGGCGTAGCAGTAGGTGTGCTCTGAAGCATTTCAGCAACTACACCGGCAACATGTGGAGTTGCCATTGAGGTACCATTTAATACTTTAGTGGCTGTATTACTTCCAATCCAAGAAGAATTAATTTGACTTCCCGGCGCAAAAATATCCACACAGCTTCCATAATTAGAATAACTTGCACGAGTATCAGTATTGTCCGTTGCAGCAACTGTAATTGCATTACTTGTTCTTGCAGGAGAAGAAGTACAAGCATCTGTATTCGAGTTACCTGCGGCTACGACCATTACATAACCATTATTATATAAATTTTCTACTGCACTATCTAAAGAAGAGCTTGCCGCCCCGCCTAACGACATGTTTACAACGGCTGGTTTACTTCCATTTTTCAAAATCCAATCTAAACCAGCAATAACATTACTTGAGGCACCAGATCCATCACATCCTAAAATCCGGACTGGAACTAGTCTTACACTCTTGGCAACACCATAAGTCGTACCCCCTACAGTCCCAGCAACATGTGTGCCGTGTCCATTACAATCGGTCGTTCCATTACCATCAGATATTGCTGTATATCCATTTAATACACGACCTGAAAATTCTTGATGGGTAGACAATATACCAGTATCAACAATATAAGCTGTTGTACCCGAACCGGTCTGCGAATAAGAATATGTTGAATTTAATGGTAAAGCTTTCTGATCGATCCGATCTAGTCCCCAATCAGGATTACTTTGGGTCGTTGCATCAATATTCACAACAGTATCATTTTCTACAGAAAGAACTTGTGGGTTCTTTTTCATCGCTTCAATAAAGGCTGTTCCTGCCGTATCAGGTAAATAAATTGCAAAACCTTTAAGAGCACTATCGTAGCTCTGCAAAACCCTGCCACCATGTTGTTTTGCAATATTCTGTGCAAAGTCTTTAGCAGGTCCAATATCCTTATTCAAGATGACAATATATTGATTTTTAATAATTCCTTTTGCTTGAGAAGAGTCTATTGCAGAATTTAAAAGATTTGGTGCTGCGTAAGCTAAATGGGTCGCTGCCATTGAAAGACAAATAGCAGAAACTTTGTGAATATTCATGTATATCTCCATATATTATATTTCAGGTATTTTTATGATAAGTAATAACTTTTTTATTTCAGGTTTAACTTCCAGATGAAAATTATAAAGAGCTTTATCTGTTTTTTAACCTAAATCATATTTTCATAATTTTTTATTTCACACAATATACTTCAACTTTTTCAACAAAACTGTGATAGGAATCTAATTAAAATTTATATATCTTATTCTTTTATAG
>NZ_JBIUCP010000084.1:0-7182 GCF_044538765.1 Acinetobacter sp. ABJ-A23_2 | reverse complement strand
AGTTAACAGTGAAGGCAGACGCGGTTGACCGTAATGGCACACCGGTGAATGCAGAAGACAGTCTGGCAGACCAAGGTGGTTTAGACCGAGTAGATGGTTCAATTACAGTTGATGTGGATACTCAGGGTCATATCACAGGTGGAACGACTGATGTTGCACCGGGTAGTCAAGTCACCTTAACCATCACAGGTCATGATCAGGCGGGTAACCCACTTGAGCAACAAGTCACTGCTACTGTTAATCCTTATGGTAGCTATACAGCAGAAGTGCCAGCAGGCTTTGCTGATGGCGAGTTAACAGTGAAAGCAGACGCGGTTGACCGTAATGGTACACCGGTGAATGCAGAAGATAGTCTTGTGAAGACGGATCATGACAATAATCCGGATACACCAGACCAAGGTGGTTTAGACCGAGTAGATGGTTCAATCACAGTTGATGTGGATACTCAGGGTCATATTACTGGTGGAACGACTGATGTTGCACCAGGTAGTAACGTGACTTTGACTATTCAGGGCTATGATGGAAATGGAGAAGAAATTCAAATTGAGCGAATCGTTCAAAC
Organism: Acinetobacter sp. ABJ-A23_2; assembly: GCF_044538765.1. Lineage (NCBI taxonomy): Bacteria > Pseudomonadati > Pseudomonadota > Gammaproteobacteria > Moraxellales > Moraxellaceae > Acinetobacter > Acinetobacter sp. ABJ-A23_2. Next base: position 6,620 of record NZ_JBIUCP010000084.1, on the reverse strand, counting down.
TGATTCAAATGGTAATTATCAATATAAATTGGTAGCTAGTGATGGTATTGCCACAGGTTTAGAAGGATCTAAAGTTACAGTAGTTGCTGATACGCATGATCGTAACGGTCAAGACATCAATGCTCAAGATACTGAAACAGTTGAAGCTGTCGTAAAAGGTGATTCTTCTAATGGTGTAACAAATGGAAATGACGCTGTTACTGGGACATCAGAAAATGATTTATTAGCTGGTGATACAGGTGGATTAAAAACGAATTTCGTTGCTGGCCAAGACTATAATGTTTCAATAGTTCTAGATTTATCTGGAAGTATGAATTATCGATTAGCCTCTGATTCGAATCCAACAAATGGTGAACAAAGCCGTCTTCAAATTGCTAAGGTTGGTTTGAAAGCCTTTATTCAGCAAATGGTTATGCATGATGGTGTTATTAATTTACAGCTAGCCTCTTTCTCTAGCTCAGGCTATGCAGGTAATAACTACAATAAGTCATGGACCGTAAGTAAAGATAATCTGCAAGATATATTTAACTATATTGACGGATTAACTGCTGCTGGCGGTACTAACCCGAATAGAGGCTGGACAAAAGCAGAAAGTTGGTTTGACGGTAGTACAATAGGTTTGGAAACTGGCTCAATTGCTGCTAATACAAGCTACGAAAATCAGACCTATTTCCTGACAGATGGCAAACCGAATACTTATAATGGAACTGGTGCAAATCCAACGGCTACAGATTATGCTAACTATGATGCAGCGTTTGCGCAATTAGCTGACATGAGTAAAGTTTTTGCTGTAGGAGTTGGTACAGCGACAGGGGTGCAAGAAGCAGTTTCTCGTTTTGATAACACTGATATAAATGGCGACAAGATAGCGAACTGGTCTAGTACTAATCATGGTGATGCTCATGCGATAGGCGATGCTAGCAAACTGATAGCTTACTTAATTGGTGGCTCCGAAAACTTTGCACCAGCTAATGTTGGAGATGACATTGTTAAAGGTGGTGCTGGAGATGATGTCTTATTTGGTGATGCGATAAATACAGATCATTTGACGTGGGCTGGATATGATCCTCTTCAGTATCCTAAATATTCGGGTTATTCAAAATTAATAGCATACTTAAAAGCAGAGGTTACAGGTGGTGCTGAACCAAGCCAGCAAGATATTTATGATTATGTAAAAGAGAATTTTCATGATTTTGTTGCGGCAGATGCAGCTGATCCCGCAACTAAAGGCGGAAATGACACGATTTACGGTGGTGCTGGAAATGACATTATCATTGCTGGTGCTGGTAACGACATTGTGTATGGTGGTTCAGGCAACGATATTATTTCAACTGGTCGAGGTGAAGATACCATTGTATATGATGTATTAAATGCAGCTGATGCCACAGGAGGAAATGGTACTGATACTTGGGTGGATTACGAAGCTAATGACAAAATTGAATTTGGAACAAATTTCTTCGAAGGTCTATTAGCAGATAAGAGTAATTTAGATGATTACATTACTGTCGTTAATGATGGTAATGGTAATGCCATAGTTCAGGTAGATCGTGACGGTAGTAATGGAACTCATACTATGTCTGATTTATTAATTATTGAAAATAAAGCTGGTTTAAGTTTGCAAGATTTACTCAATAATAATCAGATTGTTATTGGCTAATTAAATTAAGCGGTTATAGATCTTAGATTTATAACCGCTTTTTGCTTTTATTTTAGGTCGGTTAAAAGAAATATTATTTTATTTTAATATGTCTTTTAATTGAGTGGTCAATAAGTAATAGATTTCATTCAGATATTTTAAGATGCCTTTCATTAAATCAATATTAGGGTGGATTTTATTTTCTCCTTTCTTTCTTTTTATAACGCAAGCTCATGCAGATACATTTAAAAACTATTTAAATACTGCAAAGAATCATTTGAGTCAATATTTAGGAAAGGAAACAGAAAATGATTTTCAAAAAGTAAGTATTCAAAAGTTAAGTGATTTTAACTTAGATGACCGATTAACCTTCGATACTCTACCAGTAGTGACTTCTTCAAAAATACCAGAGAAGAATTTCATGATGCAAACTCCAAATGAAAATTTAAGATGGGCGCACCAACATCTAGATTTTACTCAGGCCATATATCAAGCTTTACAGCGTCGTCCAGAAATTACCCAGAGTATAGCCACAATTGCTGGACAAAATGCGAGTATTGATGTGGCTAAAGCTGCATATTATCCTCAAATATCAGGTGGAATTACTACAGCGGATTTAACTTCAGGAGAGAGAGGAAGACAACTTTTTACGATTTCAGCATCTCAAATGCTATATGACTTTGGAAAAACTAAAAGTTCTGTAGACGTTGAAAAAGCTAGATTATTTCAAGACCAAGCAAAGGCTTTAACAAGTATTGATGATATTGCTTACCAGACAGCAAATGCTATTGTTAATATTAAACGTTATCAAGAAATTATACATATAGCTAATCAGCAGATTAATGGCATAGCACATATTGCTGAAATTGCAAATTTACGTGCAAATGCAGGTATTAGTAGTCAGGCTGATCCAGTACAAGCACAGTCGAATTTAGAAGCTGCTCAATCAAATAAAATTGTTCAGGAAACTCAACTTAAACAGTATCAACAAAAATTACGTAATTTATTGGGATACGATGTTTCAAATGTAGAAATTAATATTCCTGAAGATTTAGTTAAAAATGCAGGTCTTTATGATGAAACAAAATTTACATTAATTCCGGAAATGTTAGCTGCACAAGCTGCCATTCAAATTGCCAAATATCAGAAGGAACAAACAAAATTAAGTAATTATCCAACTATAAGTATTAAAGGAAATTTAAGTCAGGCATTAAATGGTAAAAATCCGAATAATAATGAAGATGATGGCTTTTATAATTCAATAATGCTCGAAACAACGAGTAATTTCTTTCAAGGGGGAGCAATTCGTTCCAGAGAGCGTGCTGCTAGTTATGCTGAAGAAGCAGCAAAAGCGGAGTTAAACACCGTATATTTAGATATCTCAGATCAAGTTCACCTTATTCGCCAAGAGATAGAAAATAAGCAAAAACAAATTCAAGTTCTTCGAGAACGTCAAAAGTCTACGACACGTACAAAAGAGTTATATCAAGAGCAATATAAATTAGGTACGCGGTCCGTTGTCGATCTTTTAAATTCTGAGCAAGCCATTCATAGCGCAGCTCAAGAAATAGAGACAGCTAAATATGATATTTATTCGAATTTAGTACAGTTTATTAAAATAACTGGCCGCTCACGAGATTTATATCATCTAAATAATACTTCTATCCAAGGGTTTCAGATTCAGCCATGAGCAATGTAATTAATTATCAGCCATGGCTTCATGCCATTTTAGTGATTGCTAAACATTATCTGATCGATCCATCTGAAGAGAACCTTAGACTTCAATTTGATTGGAATCAGGATCAAACAATAGAAGACGTCTTAACATTGGCAACACGCCAAATTGGAATGAATTATCGTAAAGCAAAATTCAATTTAGACGAAATTAGTCCATGGCATTTACCTGTAATTATTGAAATGAAAGAGGGACAGGTAGGTGTATTAGAGAAAATTGATGCAAATCAAAATGTAAGTGTTCAAGTAAATGGTGATCAAGGTTTAGCACAAGTATTTACGTTCGATGTGCTTAAATCAAATGTAACTAATATTTATATTTTAAGACCTGAAAAGTCTTTGCCAGATGCTCGTATTGATGAATATATAAAGCCATATGAGGCTAGTTGGTTCTGGGCAATTATTTTACGAGATTGGAAACGTTATATAGACATTATGTTTGCTTCATTAGTCGCAAATATCTTGGCTTTAGCAACAATCATTTTTTCTATGAATGTTTATGACCGAGTTATTCCAGCTCAGTCGGTCCCAACCTTATGGGTATTAGCTGGAGGGGTATTAATAGCAGCAATATTTGAATTCTGCTTGCGCGTAGCTCGTATTTATTTATCTGACATTTTAGGAAAGCGTGCTGATTTAAGCATTTCAGATTTAGTATTTGGCCATGCTTTAAGAATTAAAAATAAAGAGCGCTCTAAATCAACCGGAACTTTTATTTCACAAATTAGAGAACTGGAAGGTGTTAGGGACTTAGTAACATCAACTACAATATCAGCAATTGCTGATCTGCCTTTTTTCTTTTTATTTCTTGTTATTTTTTGCTTAATTGGCGGCAACTTGTTTTGGGTGATGGTGATAGTAGTGCCACTAATGATTATTCCTGGCATTTTAATACAAAAACCACTGGCCAAATTAGCTTCTGAGGGAATGCGAGAAAGTGCCATACGTAATGCAATGTTGGTTGAATCTGTCCAAGGAATTGAAGACATAAAGTTGTTAAGAGCCGAATCCCGTTTCCAAAATCAATGGAATCATATGAATGAAGTATCGGCTGATATTTCAATGCGACAACGTAAATTGGTTGGCGTCATGATGGCATGGACTCAAAAAATACAAGGTTTGGCTTTTGCTATTGTTGTATTGGTCGGTTGTTTTAGTGTGATGAAGGGAGAAATGACAACAGGTGCTTTGGTGGCTTGTTCAATTCTTTCATCTAGAATGTTAGGACCGATTGCACAAATATCAGGAGTATTAGGGCGTTTACAACAAGCTAAAGTTGCTAAAACTGGTTTAGATGAACTTATGAAAAAGCCAGTTGACCAACCCCCTCATGCACATCTGATTCATAGACCAGCATTATTTGGAAAGTATGAGTTAAACCAAGTCGAATTTAGATATAGCCAAACTGATGCCAAGCCAATATTACTAATTCCGAAGCTTACTATTAAAGCTGGAGAGAAAATCGCAATTTTAGGACGTAATGGTGCAGGGAAATCCAGCTTGCTGCAGTTATTGGCGGGCATGCAAGAACCTGTAAAAGGTCAAATCAAGGTGGATGATGTCGCTTTAGGTTTAATTGATCCGCTGGATATTCGTCGTGATATTGGTCTTTTAAACCAAAATTCTCACTTATTTTTTGGATCAATTCGAGAAAATTTGAAATTAGGGGCACCTTTAGCCACTGATTTAGATATTTTGAATGCATTAAATCTAACAGGTGCTTTAGATTTTCTACAAGAGAAAAAAGAGGGTTTGGACTATCAGATTTTGGAAGGTGGAGCAGGTCTCTCGGGCGGGCAGAAACAAGCCTTATTACTGGCTAGGTTATTAATCCGAAAACCGAATGTTTTACTACTAGATGAACCTACAGCGGCTCTCGATGATGTTTCTGAAAAGCAATTTATTGAACAGCTTCAGAGTTGGTTGGGTAAGAAAACGTTACTTGTTGCGACTCATCGACGAGCAATATTAGAGTTAGTTGATCGAGTCATTGTTGTTAATAATGGAAAAATTGTAATGGATGGCCCTAAAGAGCAGGTTCTGAAATTATCACAACCTAAGCAACAAATAGGAGTCGAATAATGAGTTCCCACCAAATAAATTGGACCAGTTCAAATAAAAATAAACGACTAGGACATCCTTTACCTAAAGTTAGTATCTTTATATGGATTATTTGTTTCGGGCTTTTTGCTTTACTCGTTTGGGCTTGGTTATTTAAATTAGAAGAAGTTTCGACAGGAACTGGAAAAGTTATCCCCTCATCAAAAGAGCAGATTATTCAATCTTTAGAAGGTGGAATTTTAACTAAACTCAATGTTAAAGAGGGTGAAATTGTTGAAAAGGGGCAAAGCCTTGCACAACTTGATCCAACCAGATTTGCATCAAATGTTGGCGAGACCAAATCGTTGCTCCTTTCTGCTAAGGCAACAGCTGCTCGTTTAAGTGCTGAAGTAAATGGGACAAATTTGACATTTCCTAAAGAGGTATTAGAAGAGCAAGCACTTGTAAATGAAGAAACGGCTCTTTATTACTCTCGACGTTCAAATCTGGAACAGTCTCTAGCAGGATTAAAAAAAGCTCTAGTTTTAGTGCAACAAGAATTGGAAATGACGGAACCACTAGTTGCCAAGGGAGCGGCCAGTGAGGTTGAGGTATTACGTTTGAAGCGCCAAGCAAATGATTTGCTGAATCAGATGAATGATATTCAAAACCAATATTTGGTTAAGTCTCGTGAAGAATTAGCAAAAGCAAATACGGATATTGAAACCCAATCTCAAGTTGTAAAGGGTAAATCTGATACGCTTAAGCGGGCGATTTTTAAGTCACCAGTTCGAGGTATTGTTAAAGAAATTGATGTTATGACAATTGGTGGTGTTATTTCTCAAAATGGGAAGTTGATGACGATAGTGCCTTTAGATGAAAAACTACTAATTGAAGCACGTATATCACCAAGAGATATTGCTTTTATTAGACCTGGTCAAGAAGCTTTAGTTAAAATTACTGCTTATGACTATTCTATTTATGGTGGTTTAAAAGGAAAAGTTACTGTTATTTCTCCAGATACATTACGTGATGAAGTTAAACAAGACCAGTTTTACTATAGAGTTTATATCCTTACAGACTCTGATAAGTTAACAAATAAGAATGGAAAATATTTTAATATTACACCGGGTATGGTAGCGACTGTAGATATTAAAACAGGAGAAAAAACTATATTGGACTATCTAGTTAAACCTTTTAATAAAGCAAA
>NZ_JBIUCP010000083.1:0-7282 GCF_044538765.1 Acinetobacter sp. ABJ-A23_2 | reverse complement strand
GTTGATATATTTTATAATTCAGTCGAAAATCTTTTACTAAAAGAAGCACCTTAAGGTGCTTCTTTTAACTTTTTAATTCTTGAAATCGGTTGTGCAGTTTGTTCTGGTGGGTAAATAATAGCTTCTTTATTATCTAAAGAAATTCCATAGCATTTGTTGTAACCGCATAAAATAGTTTTGACTCTTACTTTTGTATTGTTGGAAGTTATATATCCATCTGAAGCATCACAAGCCTGTGAATTAAAAATTTCTTGAACTTTATCTTCAATCTCTTTTATCCCTAATTTATAGTAAAATAGAATTAATAAAAAAGTAAAAATAAATATGACAAAGTATAAGCCTAAAATTCCAAGGAAAGAATTAATTGCTTTTATTAAATCCTTTTTTTGTTTATCTAAGCAGATTCTTACTCTTTTGAAACTTTTTTGAATATATTCACGATATTCAATTTTTGTGCCTTTATGCTTTTGTAACCAGCGAATACTGAAAGTCACAAACACAATACATAAGATCAAAGTTATAGATATTGCTGACCAAAGAATAAATTGTAGTACTGGTAGAGAAATATATAAATATCCCATTAACACTACTTCTGGGTAATTTAAACCCAAAGAAGTAACGTGAATATTTAAAGGCTCGCCTAATCCTGCATAATAGGCAAATTGACAGGCATATACTAATGCGGGTAAGTAGATAAGAAAAAAAGATATACGTTTTAAAAACTGTTCCATTATTTATCCATTACTTTTTCTATGAAATGAGTATGTTTTAAGAATGTGTTTGTAAATTTCTTGTCTTTAATAAGAGCTTTTCCCGATCTGCCTCAGCATTCACAACATGCATTTTCTTATGGCAATTCGGGCAAAGCGCTACCGTATTTTCGACGGTATCTGGCCCGCCGTGCGCTAACCATTCAATATGGTGGGTTTCTAGGTAGGGCTCACCATTTTGATCTTTAAAAGGGGCAGGTTGTTCACAGAGCTGACAAATGCCATTCGCTAAACGCTTCGCAAGCTGGGCAATAGCATCAGAACGAATGAAGTATTTCGTCTTGGTATTACGATAGCTTACTTGCGTTTGTGCTGTAGCTTGAGCATCTGCCATTAATTGCTCAATCGATTTCTTCTTATACTTGCGCTGCTTTTTCTGACTAGTTCGCTCTATGGTCTCGACACTAATTGCTGTATTAGAATCAGACAATTTAACTGGGAATATCCAGACTAACCTATCTTGTTTATTGGCATCAGGTTGAATCTTTTGATAGGGATCTCCTACGAGAGTAACAGGACCCTGATAGATATATTCTTTATCGACAAACACTTCAAAAAGATGAACAGAAATACCATTACTATTACTTTCAGCTAGTGTTCTATTTTGATTTATCAATCCCTGATCACCGACCTGGCCCATGCCGGTGTAATGCAGCTCATCACCGATCCATCTATCTTCATAGACGGACTCTACATGGTTTGAAATAATGATGAGGGTATTGGTCTTATGAGATCTACGCATTCCGCCCTGAGGTGAGCAAAGGAAGTAATCACGTAATCCGTCGTTATCTAAAATAGTACCTGGTTTTAATTGTCTAAAATCTTTCAACATGCTGCAGTCTTATTATCAAGTAAGTATTTCACGATGGGGATATCAGCAGCTGCCCAGTCGAGCTGTTCTAATTCATCGATAGTGCACCATTGTACATCCCGGTGCTCACTTAAAGCCAATTCTTCAATAGTCTTAGTCACGCACATAAAAGTGGCCAGCTCGATATTAAAGTTGGGGTAGGCGTGCTCTACAGTTAACAGATACTCTGTTACTTCAATATCCAGGTTGAGCTCTTCTTTAATTTCTCGAATGAGTGCTTGCTCGAGTGTCTCTTCAGCCTCGACTTTACCACCTGGGAATTCATACTTATTCGATAAATAGGGATACTTATGCTCACCTTTAAGGGCACATAAAATTTTATCCTGGTGTTGGATAACTGCGGCAACGACTTCTAGAGATTTCATTCAAGATATTTTAGATGAGTTTAATATAAATATTATGCTTTGAACTGGCTTATGTTTGCACTTAATATTTAAAAGAATATAATAAAATTTCAATATAATTAAAAGGATAAAGTCATGAAAATAATAATGGTACACGGGATCAACCAGACTGATAAAGATCCTGAAACATTGAAAAAGATATGGATAGAAGCCTTCTTAGAGGGAGTATTTCAGGCACATATACCGAATGTTCCAGCTACAACAGAATTTGAGTTTATTTACTATGGAGATCTGGTAAAAGATTATTTAAATACTCCAACTTCTAATAAAGTCTTCTTTGATTTACAGACCAGTGGATTTCATGCTTTTGAAAAAAACTTCAATGATTTGTCATTAGATGAGCAGGATATTTTAATCAATATTGCTGACTCAATGGAGGGAGATAGTACTGATGAGATGGGAACATTACCTATTGAAGGAATTCCTGTTAATTTAAAAAGTACTTTAGCTCCATATTCCTTTATAGATAAAGGTGCGAAGGCATTGATCAAAATTACGAGTAGATTTCAAAAACTTCATACGTGGGTGCTTAAGATATTTGCCAAAGAAGCAAATCTATTTCTTGAGAATGAACAATATAGATCACAAGTGAGAGAAAAATTATTAAGTGAGATAAAAAAGGATCCTTCTAAAGAAATTGTATTGGTTGGGCATTCTCTTGGTAGTGCTGTTTGTCTAGATGCTCTACAGCATTTAAATTCCTCTTATAAGATTTCTCGGTTAGTAACTTTAGGCTCTCCTTTAGGCATTCCTGTATTTTACGATTATTTTAAAGATCGTACTAAGCCTTCTTCATTAAAAGGAGATTGGTTTAATTTTTATGACACGGATGATTTTGTTTCGGCTTATTTATTAACGAACCCTCCATATAATGTTAAACCAGAGATTCAGAACTTAAGGGCAAAAACACAGTATTTCCAACCGCATTATATTGTTGGATATTTGGATGATGCTCTTGTTGTTAAAAAAATCTTAGGTGTCTGAGATAATTGAATTGTTTAGGACTTTAGAACTTGACCCTGTACAGGGTAAATGCTATTTTTGCGTTATAGTGGTCGAAGTTATAGTAATTCATTAAGTAGATAAAGCTCGCATTCGCGGGCTTTAAATTTATTAAAGCGTAGCGCATGAATAAAATACTTCTTTCTTTAATACTTTTACCTATTTGGGGGCATGCAGGATATTGTGAGAACAAAGCACAAACTTATGTCATGAGCGCATTTTGGAAAGTTGACAATGTTCCTAAAGAAATTGCTTTAGATAGGGCAAAAGGATTAGAAGTTTTATATACAGATCTTGATACAGGTAAAACTCTAACTAAAGATTTTAAGGAAATAGTTGAAGAAATTTACAGAAATAATGATTACAAAGCTAAGGATCAGGATACATCAGAATATACTTCGCAGATGACATATAACTATGCAACGATATTAGCTACTTGTTTAGCTGAAAATGTTGAAAAATCCCGTTAGTTTTTATTGTGCTACTGTTTTGTATATATGGGGATACATACGTGAGACTAATACTTATAGTAATTTTAATGTCACTTGGAACTCTATTGCATGCTGAAGAAAAAGAATCAACAGTTTGTAAAAAGCTTAACAGTGCAGCATATCAAATCATGTTAGAAAGGCAGACAGGTATTAAGCCCCTTGATTTGCTTGAAAAGCTACTTATTCCATTAGATCAAGATAAGGAAAATTTAATATTGAATTACCATATCAATCACTTTTTTGGTCATGTAAGTGGTTTGGCTTATGAGACACCTTTATATACAACAGAAGATGAAAAAGAAAAAGCGGCTACAGATTTTGGTTTGAGAATTGAAAGAATTTGCACAAAGGATAAGACGGCATTATTTGCTCCTCCGCAATTTCAGACTTTTGAGGAATAATTAGCCTAATGCAAAATCAAATAGACCCAATTAATAATGTTAAGCAATTAGATATTGAGGATAAGCAAAAGCAGGAAAACTCGGTGCTTAACTCTGTGAATCCTGATCTAGTTGAAGTTAAAGATTTAATTGTAGAAATCGGGAAAGATATAGCTGATTTTGCATCATCTGTTTTCGATAACATCGATATCAATTTTTAACTTAAGAGCTCTCTAATAGTGAGTTTTTATGTGTTATAAAAAGATTTCCCATAATAAGGAGATCGAAGTGGAACTTACGCAAATTAAGGCAACAATAGATCGAGAATATGATCTCTTTGTAAATTCACATGAGTTTAAGACATATCAGCACGATAAAGAAAAGCAAGCTAAATTCTTAGGCCATGCATTAACAACATTGAGATATCCTCATACAAACATCATTATTTTAGGTGGTGGTCGATATAAAGTTGTTGGTCATCATGATTTAAATTTTGATATCGATCTATTCCAAGCTCCATCTTTCTTATCAAAGCAAGCATTTAATACGTGGTTGGCTAATATCCTATTTCAACGCTTATATTCTTAAAATATATTGTAAATACATATTTTAATTTGTATTATCAGTATCAAATACTGCGCTGAAAGTTTTTTGTTTTGTGACCCGTTTCTTTTTGAAGCGGGTTTTTTAATTTCGTATTTATATATATGTATTAGATGAAAGTATATATTGCTTTTATCACATAGCTAATTGTTTACTTCGCTGGAAAAATATTCCTTTTAAGAAGTTAATAAAAGGATGGGATTGGTATTAAGCTCAAAGGAAGCACTTAACCGATCTTCTTAAAATTCGATAGATTTCGTTAAATAGGCAGACTATGACTGTACTTTTAGAAAAGGATTTCAGCCCGTCTGAGTTTACATTGTTTTCTGAAATATTATGGAAACTTGGCTCAGGAAAAGGGCACTACAATTTACGTGAAAATATCCTTGCAGATATTGCCATTTTATTACGGGCTGATTTCGCTGCATCTTACATTTGGGATTCAACCCATAACTTATCGAAAGAAGGTGTGATATGGAAAATCGACCCAAAAGCCATGACGGACTATGAGTGTGTTTGGCAATTTGATGATCCGATTACGGCACAGCTTCGCAAACGTCAAAAACCAACTTTCGTAAACGAGGTCATGCCTCTCGCAGACCTGAAAAAAACACCCTATTACAATGAGTTTTTGAGAGCCTATGGTTTATATCACGGCATAAATATTTATTTTGTCCGAAATGGTATGGATATTGGTGATTTACGCATTTGGCGTGCGAAAGATGCCGACACGTTTAGTGAACGTGAAAAAAGAATATTAAACCTGCTTGAACCTTATTTTACTCAAGCCTTACCCAGTGATTTATCAAGTCAATATGGTCTGACGTCACGGGAACAAGAAGTGGTTCGCTTGGTAACTAAAGGTTTAAGTGATAAAGATGTGGCCAATTTACTGGATATTAGCTTTACAACATTAAGAACTCATTTGAACAATTCTATGAGAAAAATTGGCTGTAATAATCGCACAGAAATGGCCTTGCTCATTCGATATTAAAGTTTAAGCAATCCTCAATTTTGAGGATGCGAATGAATGAGCAATTTGTACTAAGTTTCTAAAATTACAACTTAAATGGATTAAAAATTACTATGTTAAATACAAATGAAAAAATTAATTGGATCGAATCACTTGATCTATCAAATGCTTCAGTAGATTTCATTACTAAACTCATTCATGAGAGAAAAGTATCTTGTGAAGAGCTTGTACATCATTACTTCGATACGATTGAAAAACAGCAATCCTTAAATGCATTTATTAGCACAGATAAAGCTTCAGCAATTCAACAAGCTCAATATTGGGATAAATATCTACTGAGTGGAAAACCGTGCCCAGCTTTGATGGGTATTTTAATTGCGGTTAAAGATAATATTCATGTTGCAGGTTTCCCAAATAGTGCAGGCACACCAGCTTTAGCTCAATTTAGGCCTCAAACTTCTGCGCCCGTTATTCAAAAGCTTATTGATCAAGGTGCAATCATTGTTGGTAAAGCCAATATGCACGAATTGGCCTTTGGGGTAACTGGTTATAATACTGCCATGCATATAGAAGGTGTGGTGGGTACACGAAATGCCGTAAACCCGTTACATATTGCTGGTGGGTCTTCTTCGGGTAGTGCGGTAGCTGTTGCAGCGGGTATGGTTCCGATTGCTATGGGTACAGACACAGGTGCTTCTATTCGACTGCCAAGTGCCTTAAATGGTTGTGTGGGTTTTCGTCCTACGGTAGGACGATATTCACAAGAAGGTATTACCCCAATTTCACATACTCGAGATACCGCTGGACCTATTGCACATACCGTATCTGATGTTATTTTAATTGATGAGCTTATTACTCAAGAACCAAGAAAAGAACCATTAGATCCTTATCAAATTCGGCTCGGTATCAATTCATATTTTTGGAATCATTTAGATGAAGACGTTCATGAACAGGCTCATATTGCGCTTGAGCTTTTAAAAAGTGCAGGAGTCGAAATTATTCCTGTCGATATGCCAAATTTAGAACAACTCAATCAAGCTATTTCATTTCCTGTGGCCATCTATGAAGGCAAATATGACCTGATTCAATATTTGAAAGATCATCAAGTAAATTTGACCATAGAGGCTGTAGTCGATCAGATCTCAAGTCCAGATGTACAGGCAATTTTTAAACTGAATATTCTTCCTGAGTTAACTTTAGATCAGACGGGTCAAATTGTTCCTGTTTTACCTTTGTATGAAAAAGCGATTAGTGAAGCTCGTCCACAATTGCTTGAACTCTACCAAAACACATTTAAAGCGCATAATTTACATGCTTTATTATTTCCGACATCACCGATTGTTGCACCACTAGCAAACGAAGACGTCTATTCAATTGAAACTTTTCAGACACTCATGCGAAATACAGACCCCGGCAGTAATATTGGAATACCGGGCCTGAGTTTACCTATTGGAAAAGGTGCGAAATCAAAACTGCCAATTGGATTTGAAATAGATGGCTTAGCTCATCAAGATAGTCAATTGCTTGCGATTGGAATAACTTTAGAAGAAATTTTTAAGGATTTAAATCAATAAACAAAACCACTTAAATCACTATTTTTAAAGGCTTGTTTCTCTATTAATAATAGGTTGAAATTTATTGGTAAGTCTGTTTTTATCTGAAAAATTATAAGCCATTTCACTTGTTATAATGGCTTATTTATTAAACAATTATTACTTTTTGATTTACTCATCCTGTCAGTTTTACTGTTGTTAATTTGAGAAAATATAATATTAATAACTTATATAT
>NZ_JBIUCP010000082.1:0-7399 GCF_044538765.1 Acinetobacter sp. ABJ-A23_2 | reverse complement strand
ATTTTTATATTTACCCTTTAAATTTATTCAATTAGGATGCCGCCTCTTTTTTTGGGCCGAAAATTTTAAAAATGTATTTGTACATTTTTATTGGCCTTTGAGTTTGGTATTTGTCTGAGAAGTTTTATGAATAAAGTTTATAAGGTCATTTGGAATGCTTCGATTGGAGCATGGGTTGCAACATCTGAAATTGCAAAAGGTAAAACAAAGACTAAATCAAAAACTTTAAATGTATCAGCGGTAGTTTTAACTGGTGTAATTAGTTTTGCTCCAAATACTTTCGCAGGGACAAATACCGACGGAGGAGTAGGCCAAGGAACATCTATTTCAGGTACAACTTCTTGTCGTGAAGGTAATGCAAGTACTGCCAATGAAAAAGATGTCGCTATTGGTTGTGGAGCCCAAACTCAAGACAGAACAGGCTCTAACATCGCAAATCGTAATAATCCTTATAATAATTCTACTGGTGCTTATGCTGGCACAATGAAACAAGGCGGGGCGATCAGTGTGGGTACTGGCGCCGTAGTTGAGAAAGGTTTAGGTACAGCAATTGGTTCTTATGCGACAACTCAAGGTATTTCAGGTGTCGCAATTGGTACAGGTGCTTTATCTTCTGGAAATACCGCTCTTGCACTTGGGCGCCAATCTGCCGCGACTGCCGATTTTTCTCAAGCCATTGGTAATGTTGCAGCAGCTACAGGTAAAGGCTCGTTAGCAATTGGACACTCGGCAACGGCAGAAGGTTACCGTTCAATTGCAATTGGTTCGCCAGATATTGAAAATGCTGACCCAGTTGCGGGGCAAGCAGGTGCTGCTTATCAACCAAAAATGGCAACAAAAGCAACGGGTAAAGACTCGATTGCGTTTGGTGGTGGCGCAGTTGCCACGGAAGAAAATGCTTTAGCAATTGGTGCATTTTCAGAATCTAAAGGTAAAAAGTCTGTTGCGATTGGTACAGGCGCAAAAGCACAAAAAGATAATGCAGTTGTGATTGGAGACCAAGCTGAGGCTACTTTCGATGGTGGTGTCGCAATTGGTAAAGGTGCGCGTTCAGAAGCTGAAAATAGTATTGCTGTAGGTAAAGATTCAAAAGCAGTCCAGGCTACGGGTGAAAGTTTCTTAACTAAACAATCCGCTCCAACTGGTGTTTTATCAATTGGTGATGTAGGAAGTGAACGCCGTATTCAAAACGTAGCAGACGGCGCTGCAGATTCTGACGCTGCCACTATACGTCAGTTAAAAGCTGCTCGTACTCACTATGTCAGTATTAATGATAACGGTCAGCAAGGTGGTAACTTTGAAAATGATGGGGCAACTGGACGTAATGCAATTGCTGTTGGTGTGAATACTTCTGCTGCTGGTCGTGAGGCAATGGCGATTGGTGCATATGCACAGGCGATGGGTTCTGGCGCAATTTCAATGGGTAGTAGCAGTCAAACGATTGGTCGTGGGGATGTTGCTATCGGCCGTAATGCATCGACTAAAGGAGCAGAAGGTACACCGTCTGGCTATAGCAATCAGTCGATTGCGATTGGTGATCAGACAAAAGCGATTGGAGATCAGTCGATTGCGATTGGTGCTGATGTGATTGCCAAAGGGAACTCTTCTGTTGCAATTGGTGGTGATGATGTCGATAAAATCGCCCAAGACGCTGAGCTAAGTAAAACCTATACAGAAATTACGGGTGGTGTGCTTAAAGCAGGCAGCTATCCAACAACTGAAGCAAATCACGGCTCAACGGCTGTCGGTACTCAAGCTGTAGGTACAGGCGCATTTTCTTCTGCGTTTGGTATGACCTCTAAAGCAACAGGTGACGCTTCATCAGCTTTTGGCGTCATGTCAAATGCTTCGGGTAAAGGGGCTGCTGCATTTGGTGCGGTTGCTCAAGCAACAGGTGATGGTGCATCGGCAATGGGTATTAACTCATTGGCATCGGGTACAAATTCAACAGCAATTGGCTCTGGTAACAAACCAGGTGAAGGTGCAAAAGCAACTGGAAACAGTGCTGCTGCAATTGGTAGTGGTGCCCAAGCAACAGGCGATAACTCGGCTGCAATTGGTAAAGGGGCTGAGGCTACAAATGAAAATGCTGCTGCTGTAGGTGGCGGTGCAAAAGCAACGGGTAAAAATGCTGCAGCCATTGGTGGTGGTGCAATTGCTGACCAAGAAAATGCAGTTGCAGTTGGTCAAGGTGCCCAGTCTTTGGTTGAAGGTGGTGTAGCTTTAGGTGCACGCAGTAAAGTAGAAGCTAAAAATAGTGTTGCTTTAGGCCAAGATGCTGTAGCAACCGAAGCGACAGGAAGTTCTTTCCTGACCAATCGTGATGCTTCTAAATCTAATGGTGTTATTTCTGTTGGGTCGGCTGGAAAAGAACGCCGTATTACTAATGTTGAAGATGGCTCAGCTGACTCAGATGCGGTAACAGTACGTCAGCTTAAAAATGTTGATGGACGTGTAAACCAAAACACGAACAATATTAGTAAAAATGCTCAGAATATTACCAATCTAAATCAAAAGTTAGATGATACAAAAACTGACTTTGGTAACCAGATTACGGATACAAACACCAAGTTAAACAATACCAAAGATCAGTTAACAACTCAGATTAATGACACTAAAACTGAGTTAAACAACACGATTGGTAATACGAAAACTGAACTGAATAGCAAAATCGACAACACCAAGACCGAGCTTGAAAACAAAGGCTTAAACTTTGCTGGTAATAGCGGTGCAGATGTACACCGTAAACTTGGTGACAAGCTCAACATTATAGGTGGTGCGGATGCTTCAACTCCAGCGTCAAAAACAAGCGGTGAAAATGTTATTACCCGTACCACTCAAGATGGTATTCAGATTGAATTGTTAAAAGACTCAAAATTTGACAGTGTGACTACTGGCAACACCACTTTGAACAACAATGGTTTGGCTATTAAAGACGGTCCAAGCATTACTAAAGACGGTATTAATGCAGGTGGCAAACAAATTACCAATGTTGCAGATGGTGTAAATGCCAAAGATGCAGTGAATGTTGATCAGCTCATCAAAGTAAAAGAGAGCTTAAATGGCAAAATCACTGATACAAATAATCAGTTAAATGATGCGAAAAAAGATTTGGGTAATCAGATCGCAGATACCAACAAGAGTTTAAATGATGCTAAGAATGATCTTGGTAATCAAATTACCGATACCAACACCAAGTTAAACAATACCAAAGATCAGTTAACAACTCAGATTAATGACACTAAAACTGAGTTAAACAACACGATTGGTAATACGAAAACTGAACTGAATAGCAAAATCGACAACACCAAGACCGAGCTTGAAAACAAAGGCTTGAATTTTGCTGGTAATAGTGGTGCAGACGTACATCGTAAACTTGGCGAGAAGCTTAATATTGTGGGTGGTGCAGCTGTTTCAACACCAGCAGCTAAGACCAGCGGTGAAAATGTTATTACCCGTACCACTCAAGATGGTATTCAGATTGAGTTATTAAAAGACTCGAAGTTTGACAGTGTGACTACTGGCAATACTACTTTAAACAATAATGGCTTAACCATTAAAGAAGGTCCAAGCATTACTAAAGAAGGTATTAATGCGGGTGGTAAACAAATTACCAATGTGGCTGATGGTGTAAATGCTAAAGATGCAGTGAATAAAGGTCAGTTAGATGATCTTGCTGCCAAGCAAAATGCAACTGATGATGCAGCGGTGAAATACGATGACGCTAAAACCAAAGACAAAGTTACTTTAAAAGGTAAGGATGGTACGGTTTTAGATAACGTGAAAGCAGGTAACATTTCATCGACTTCAAAAGAAGCGGTCAATGGTAGTCAGATTCATAATATTTCAAACAGTATTAAAAACAGCATTGGTGGAAATACAGTTGTAAACCCAGACGGTAGTTTGACGACCAATAACATTGGTGGAACAGGTAAAAACAACATTAATGATGCAATCAAGTCTGTAGATGACAAAGTTACAAACGGTATTAAGGATGTTGAAAACAAAGGCTTGAACTTTGCTGGTAATAGCGGTGCAGATGTACACCGTAAACTTGGTGACAAGCTCAATATTGTGGGTGGTGCAGCTGCTTCAACACCAGCAGCTAAGACCAGCGGTGAAAATGTCATTACCCGTACCACTCAAGATGGCATTCAGATTGAACTGTTGAAAGACTCGAAGTTTGACAGTGTGACTACTGGTAACACGACTTTAAATAATAATGGTTTAACCATTAAAGAAGGTCCAAGCATTACTAAAGAAGGTATTAATGCAGGTGGTAAACAAATTACCAATGTGGCTGATGGTGTAAATGCTAAAGATGCAGTGAATAAAGGTCAGTTAGATGATCTTGCTGCCAAGCAAAATGCAACTGATGATGCTGCAGTGAAATACGATGATGCTAAAACCAAAGATAAAGTCACCTTAAAAGGTAAAGACGGCACGGTTTTAGATAACGTGAAAGCAGGCAACATTTCATCAACTTCAAAGGAAGCGGTAAATGGTAGTCAGATTCATAATATTTCAAACAGTATTAAAAACAGTATTGGTGGAAATACAGTTGTAAACCCAGACGGCAGCCTGACGACCAATAACATTGGAGGAACGGGTAAAAACAACATTAATGATGCAATTAGTGAAGTAAAAAATACTGCAACTAAAGCAAAAACGACTGTAACTGAAGGCGACAACATTGTTGTAAAACAATCTGTTAATAAAGATGGTAGTACTAACTACGAGGTAGCGACCAAGAAAGATCTAACTTTAGATAGCGTTACTACGGGCGATAGCGTACTTAATCATAATGGCCTAACCATTAAAGATGGCCCAAGTATGACTAAAGATGGCATTAATGCTGGCGGTAAGAAAATTACTGATGTCGCGAATGGCATGATTGCACAAAATTCTAAAGATGCTGTAAATGGTAGTCAGGTTCATAACATCTCAACAAGTATTAAAAATAGTATTGGTGGAAATACAGTTGTGAACCCAGACGGTAGCCTGACGACTAATAACATTGGTGGCACGGGTAAAAACAATATCAATGACGCAATCAAGTCGGTAGATGACAAAGTCACCAATGGTGTAAATGACTTGACTCAAAAAGGGCTGAATTTTGGTGCGAATGACCAGAAAGCAACTCAGGGTAAAGCTGTTCATCGTAAGCTTGGTGACACTATTAATATTGTAGGTGGGGCTAATCCAGAAACTGCTGAAGATAAAACTAGTGGTGAAAACATTATTACTCGTACCACAGAAGATGGCATCAAAATCGAGATGCTAAAAGATGTGAAATTCGACAGTGTAAATGTCGGCGGTCATGTCTTGAATCAGCAAGGTCTTATCATTAAAGGCGGTCCAAGCATCACAATTAATGGTATTGATGCTGGAAGTAAGCAAATTACCAATGTTGCAGATGGTGTAAATGCAAAAGACGCGGTCAATAAAGGCCAGTTAGACAAGCAAATTAATGAAGTTAAAGATCAAATTGGTAAAGATATTGGCAAACTTTCTGACCATGCTGTGCAGTATGACAAAGATAAAAATGGCAATGTTGACAAAAACTCAGTCACTTTAGGTGGAGGAGATAAAGGTACCAATCTGAAAAATGTAGCTGATGGTAAAGTTACTGAAGGCTCTAAAGACGCCGTAAATGGTGGTCAATTATGGAATGTTCAAAATCAAGTCGATAAGAACTCGAATGATATTAAGAACATTCAAAACAACATTGACAATATTTCTAATGGTAAAGCCGGTTTAGTTCAACAGCAAAAACCAAATGGTGAAATCACGGTCGGTAAAGACACGGGTGGTACTAGCGTAAATATGGCTGGTAAAGACGGTGATCGAGTTGTCCAAGGTGTCAAAGATGGTGAGATTAAAGCTGGTTCGAACCAAGCCGTAAATGGTGGCCAAATCCATAATATTTCAAACAGTATCAAAAACAGTATTGGTGGAAATACAACTGTTAATAGTGATGGTTCAATCACGACTAAAAACATTGGTGGAACGGGCAAAGACAATATTAATGATGCCATTGGTACGTTAAATCAGTCGAACCAAGAATTGGGCAACAAAATTACCAATCTGGGAGATCAGTTACAACAAGTGTTCTATGACACCAATAAACGTATTGATGACGTTGAGAAAAAAGCCAATGCGGGTATTGCCGCTGCCATGGCCTTGGAAAATGCACCATTTGTCGCAGGTAAATACACCTATGCTGTGGGTGCTGCATATCATGGTGGTGAAAACGCTGTCGGTGTGACCTTACGTAAAACATCTGACAATGGTCGTTGGTCAATCACAGGTGGTGTGGCAGCTGCATCTCAAGGTGAGCCAAGCGTTCGTATTGGTATCAGTGGTGTTATTAACTAAGAAACTGGTTAGGAGAGTAGCAATGCTCTCCTTGCTCGACAGATTAAAGAGATTATAGAAATGAATAAAACAATCCAAAGCTTAGTCGTAGCAGCTTTTGCTGGTTTCACGGTAATAACTTATGCAAATGAACCAGCTCAGCCACAGGAAATTCATTTTCCTGCAACTGAAAAAAGTTATTTGAAACAAGTAAAACGCTATGAATACCAAGATGTTGCTCGTTTAGACAAAGGCCTAAATAAAGATCAAATTCGAGCTTTACTGGGAAATCCTCAGTTTAGTGAAGGCCTTTTCGCAGTAAAAATCTGGAACTATGTACTTGATGTTCGTATTCCTAATACGAACCAGTACCAACGTTGTCAGTTACGTGTTGATTTTGATAAGCGCTATTTAGCAGAACGTTTATCTTGGAAAGGTGAAGCGTGTGAAGGTTTGGCCGCTTGGGGAGAAAATAATCAGGTGCCAGCACGTAACGCTGTAATTGCAGATCGTACAGCGAGTGTCTTATTTGCCTTTGATCGATTCGATGTTAATGCTATTGAAGAGGGTACTGACAGCATTACTAAAATTTCTGAGCAGATCAAGAAAAGCCAAACAACGAACCCTGTTATTGTTTCAGGCTTTACAGATCGGTTAGGTAAATTTAGCTATAACCAACAATTGTCTTCACAACGTGCTAATACTATTGCCAAATTATTGGTGCAACAAGGCATTGAAGCGAGTCGAATACAAATACAGGCGAATAGTCAGACCGATTTATATAAGCAGTGTAGCGGTAACAATAGTTCACAACTTATTCAATGTTTAGCACCAAATAGACGTGTTAATATCAATTGGTGAAACGGTCTGTCAGGTAAAAGTAACCACCTTTAAAGTGGTTACTTTTATTCTTTTAGTAAACTGAAAAATAAATCAATCAGCTACATTTTGAATCATATAATCCTTTAATTACCTATAAAATTATAAAACGAATGGGATATTGATCCCCACCTAATATTGACTCTAGCTTTAATCTTCAAAT
>NZ_JBIUCP010000081.1:0-7578 GCF_044538765.1 Acinetobacter sp. ABJ-A23_2 | reverse complement strand
GGCTGAAAAATATAAGCAACAATATCAAAAAAAGATATTTAAAATTTGGGATATTCCACCGTCTTCAGTAGGCATGAGTGCCAGTGTTAAAGTCTTTTTAAATGATAGTGGTGAGATTGAGCAAATTATTTTTCTAGATAAAGAAGATCCAAAGTTTAAATCGAGTATTGAAAAAGCAATATGGCGTGCAAGTCCTTTTATTTTACCTTCTAATCCTGATGTAAGAAAACAGGTAAGAAAGTTCAACATCAAATTTATGGCAAAGTAAATTTTAAATATGAACTTCGCCTTTTATTTGTAGAAACCACCGAGAGGTGGTTTTCTATATTTAAAATTAGAAATAAAAAATATATAGAAAAACTTTTAAACCTCATTATGTCATTCTTGTAACTGCATAAGTGACCAAGCTATAACTTTATTTTATTAATTATTTAAAAACTAATCATTATTTTTTATCTACTTTTTCTTTTATGGTTAGCTCATCGGAGAAGAGGAATAAGCCATGTTGAATCAACATGAGATAAATTTAAAACAGTACCAAAATAAATCTTTAAGTTATTTGAATAGCACAGCTCATTCTGAAGGAGTTGAGTTTGATAAGTTTATTAAAGAGATTGATAAATATTCAAATGCTGTGGTTTTAGATTTAGGCTGTGGTGGTGGTCATGTGGCTTATAACGTTGCTCACCATGCCGATCTGGTTTTTGCTTATGATTTATCTCATGAAATGCTTGATACTGTTTCAAAAGCTGCCAATGCTCGGAAAATAAAAAATATTTTCGTACAACAGGGCATAGCTGAAGATATGCCTTTTACTGATGAACAGTTTGATGTAGTGATTAGCCGATATTCTGCTCATCACTGGCAGCATGTACCAACCGCCATGAAAGAAATAAACCGTGTTTTAAAACCAAATGGTACTGTTATTTTTGTTGATATTATCAGCTCAAGTTTTCCCATTTTAGACACGTTTTTACAGACTATAGAAGTGATTCGAGACCCCAGTCATGTAAGAAATTACAGTATTAAAGAATGGGTTTACTTTATAGAAGATGCTGGTTTTGAATTAACTGCCTTAGATAAACAATCACTCATGCTAGATTTTGATAGTTGGGTACAGCGTATGAAAACTCCGGAAGATCAGATAAAAACGCTTAAGTATCTACAAGAGAATGCATCAGATGTAGTCAAAAAATATTTTAATATTCAAAAAGACGGAAGTTTCGAAAGTAAGGTAGGGTACTTTGTATTTAAAAAGATACCCTTCTAGTTTAATTTTAGTTTGTAAATTATTAAATACGAAAAAGTTTTAAAACTTTGAAGCCAATGAAATAAAATGCTCATATCATTATAAAAGTTATGAGAAATGGGCTATTGAAGTCGATAGGAGATAAAGATTTTAATCCAGAATAATTCGGTTAATGCATTAATTGTAGTAGATGTACAAAAGGCTTTTGTATTAGGCAATGAGGCTGTTCCAGCCGCAGAGCAACTTCTTTCTTCAATTAATATTTTACTTTCGAAGGCGCGCTTAGCTCGAGCACCTGTCATTTTTCTGCAAAATGACGGCGCTTTAGATACTGTAGATGAACCATTTCAATGGGGATGGGAACTATTTTTTCCTCCTCAAGAAGGTGAAATTGTATTAAGAAAAGTCAATGACAATGGATTTGATGGTACGCCACTTCAGCAAATTCTAAATGAAAGCAGAGTACAAACCTTTGCAATTTGTGGGGTACTGTCCGAAATGTGTGTAGCGGCTACTGCTCGTGCTGCACTAGAGTTAGGTTATGGGGTGCTTTTACCTCATGATGCACATGCAACTTATAATGTACCCGCAGGACCCGGCTCAGAAGAAGTACCAGCAGCAATGGCGGCCCGAGCTGCTGAGTGGTCTCTTGGCGATGAAATTGTCATCTGTGCTTCATCTCATGAAGTGAATTTCATAGAAAACGTTAAATAAAAGCCCTTACTTAAAGGGCTTTTCATATCTATATTTAAATTTTTGTTGAACGATCGATTAGCCATGCTGCTAGCTTTGGCCAGAATTCCTGAGCAGTTGCTTGGCTTGACATTAGTCCCAAATGCCCACCAGGAATAAGCGTAAACGTCACATCTTTGCTGCTGGTTAATTCGCTTAATGGTTGAGCAGCATCCGCCGTAACCAATTGATCGCTACGACCAGCGCCAACTAAAAGAGAACAATCGATATTTTTTAACTCGATTTTTTTATCTTTTAATAGAATAGAACCTTGCTTCAACGGATTTTGTAGCCATACGTTGAATAACATGTCCTGATTAATACCACCAGGATAATCAATCATATTGTTTAAAAAACTACTTAATGTGGCATGTTCTTGTACAAACTGCAGATCATCAAGGTTTTTAAGTAATTGAATATGACCCTCGAACCAGCCTTTAGGATCAAGAATTTTAAATCCTAGAGAATTTAAAATACCTGGAGTATGAATCAAACGCTTCGGTAAACCTGAGTAGATACGTGCCTGAAGTTTTTTATTACGACCAATAACATTATTTATGGTTCGGTAGAGTTTTCCGATATAGCCAGAAGCATAGCTATCGATTGGGCTACCTAACACTATAAGGTTTTTGACATAATTTGGATGGTTATGCGCTGTATACAAAGTAACGAATATACCCGCCATACTCCACCCATGTAGAGAAATTTGATCACTTCCTGAATGAGTGCGGACAAGCTCTATAGCTTTAGGAATAAAATCTTCAATAAATGATAAAAAGTTAAGATATCTATCTTTAAACCCTAAACGGCCCCAATCGACAAGGTACACGTCAAATCCTGTATTTTGGAAATGCTTAATAAGAGAACGATAAGGATATAAATCATAGATCGCCATATTAATTGCTAGAGGTGCAACAAATACTAATGGTTCTTTAAAACGCTTTTGAGCAGCCGCATAGTAACGAATACGAGTTTCATTAAATTGACCGATGACTTCATAAGGTGTGCTTTGTGACAACACCAGTGTTTCGGGTTTAAATAGTCGAGTAGAGAGGTGTTTGATATGGCTTTGCTCAGAGGCAATGGACTTTAAGCGTTTCATCTTACTTTGCCAACTATTTACTAAAATTAAATAAAGTCTAAGCGATAATTTTCAGGTTTACCTTGACCTTAAATACCTTAGACACTCAAAATGATGATAGTTTTTTAGTACATGACCAGTAAAGGCGAACATTTAATGAACCAGTCTGATGATTTAGAATACCAACTTGATACTTTAGCCATTCGTACCGGACATACTCGTAGTTTTGAAGGTGAGCATGGCGAACCGATTTTTTTGACTTCATCTTTTGTGTATGAAAACGCTGCTGAAGCGGCTGCAAAATTTTCTGGTCAAGTTCAAGGAAATATCTATTCACGTTTTACCAATCCGACTGTATCGATGTTCGAAAAACGCTTAGCTGCTTTAGATGGTGCTGAACGTGCTGTTGCGACAAGTTCTGGAATGGGCGCGATTTTGTCAGTTGCTATGGCATATTTAAAAGCGGGTGATCATGTTATTTGCTCAAGAGCAGTTTTTGGTTCAGTTGTTGCTTTGTTTGAAAAATATATTGCCAAGTTTGGTGTAGATATTACATTTGTCGATTTATGTGATTTGGACGATTGGAAAAACGCAGTACGTCCAGAAACTAAACTTTTATTTGTTGAGTCACCATCGAATCCTTTAGCTGAGATTGCAGATATTCAAGCACTTGCAGATATTGCACATTCGAATGGTGCATTACTTGCAGTTGATAACAGTTTCTGTACACCTGTTTTGCAGCAACCCTTAAAATTTGGTGCAGACCTTGTGATTTACTCGGCAACTAAATATTTAGATGGACAAGGGCGAGCATTAGGCGGTGCTGTTGTCGGTAATCATCAGTTGTTAGAAGAAGTTTTTGGTGTCGTCCGTACACTTGGGCCATCAATGAGCCCGTTTAATGCATGGGTTTTCTTAAAAGGTCTAGAAACTTTACGCTTACGTATGAAAGCACACTGTGAGAGTGCTCAAATTCTTGCCGAATGGTTATCTACCCATGACAAAGTAGAAAAAGTTTACTACGCAGGCCTTCCAACTCACGAAGGACACGAACTTGCAGTAAAACAGCAAAATGGTTTTGGTGGGATTGTTTCTTTCGTTGTTAAAGGCGAACGTGAAGGTGCTTGGAAGGTGATTGATAACACCAAATTTATTTCAATTACTGGTAACCTAGGTGATGTGAAGTCAACAATTACCCATCCTGCGACAACAACACACGGCAAACTTTCTGCTGAAGCCAAACAAGCTGCGGGAATTCAAGAAGGTTTAATCCGTGTTTCAGCTGGTTTAGAAGATATTAACGATATTATTGGTGATATTTCACGTGGATTAGATTTAATTTAATTAATTTATATATTTAAGATTAAACCACACCTAAATAAGTGTGGTTTTTTATTAATGATGCTGTTACTCACACACAACGAAAGAAATAAAAAGACTACATTTTGTTATAAATGACTCTAAAATCACAACGTATAAAAGTTCTAAATTTAATAAAAATAACAAAGTGAGTTTTTGAACCATGCTTAAACCTATAATTATATTAGTCGCTATAGGGGCAATTGGTTTGGTTGGATACAGAGTATTTGCCCAAAAAGACGAACCGACTCAGATTAGCGAAACTGTATTGTTAATTAATGATGCGAACAAATCAGTTGAAGATGCAGATCACTCCATAGAAAAGGCAAATGCCTCTTTTCAGAAAATGCCTTTAAATGAATACAAACCGGATAATAAAAACCTTCAAGCCTCACAATAGTTGCACTTAAATTTTAGAACTGGTTCTAAGAGTGAAAAGTTTTACACAGAAAGCTTTAAACTCATGAGTTAGCGAAAATAGTTTCATAGATACCAATAGAAAACATTAATTTATTGTGTCAGAATTACAGATTAATTTTGATTTAAACGTAATGACCTCAATGCTCTTTATGATGGGTTGAGGGACTAAAAGAGTTTAAGTTCTGAAGTGTTATGTGACTATCAATTATATTTGGTAGAGATACGGAGTTAGGTTTATGAATATCAATATGCTCATGCAGCAAGCGCAGCGCATGCAAAAAGATATGGAATCAAATATAAAAAAGGCCAAAGAAGAGCTTGCTCAAACTGAAGTACACGCTGAAGCGGGTGGTGGTTTAGTTAAAGTAACCATGACTGGTCGTTATATCGTAAAACGTATCGAAATTAATCCAGAATTACTTCAAGATGAACCAGATATGATTGAAGACTTAATCGCAGCTGCTGTTAATGATGCTGTGCGTCAAGCAGAAGTAGTTTCTGAAGAAAAAATGCAAAAAGCTAACTCTGGCATGGGTTTACCTCCTGGCTTAGCGGGCATGTTCTAAGGAAATTCAGTGTTTAGTGATAGATTTGAACAACTCGTTCAAGCTTTACGTATTTTGCCTAGCGTTGGGCCGAAGTCGGCTCAACGTATGGCTTTACATCTGTTGATGAAGAATCGTGAAGGTGCATTTGCTTTAGCGCATGCTCTACATGAAGCATCAAGTTATATCCACGAATGTAGTGTTTGCCACTCTTTAACTGAGCACGAAATTTGTGATATTTGCGCTTCAACAGAAAGAGATGATCAACTGCTCTGTGTGGTTGAATCTCCGGCAGATGTGATGGCAATTGAGCAAAGTGGTAGTTTCCGTGGCAAATACCATGTGTTGGGTGGGCATCTCTCTCCATTAGATGGGATTGGGCCAGAAGAAATAGGTATTCCTTACCTAATCCAGCGTTTAAGCCAAGGCACTATCGAAGAAGTCATTTTGGCAACTAACGCTACTGTAGAAGGTCAGGCGACAGCGCATTATTTGGTTGAAGCGACGAAGCATTTACCTATTCACATGACACGTATTGCTCAAGGTGTACCACAAGGTGGTGAGCTTGAATATGTTGATAGTCATACATTAAGTCAGGCGGTACATAACCGTATGCGTATGAAATAAGTACCTCGGTGCTTATTTCAAAGATTTTTTAAAATATAAGTTTTATTATTAAAAAAATCTTTTTAAAAGACAAAAACATATTTTTAAAAATGACTTAATGAATATATAAATTAAAAAAGCTGTTTGTAAAAAATAAATTTTTATAAGGATCTTAAATTGAAAAATTTAAAATAATGATCAAAAAATTATCTCTTTTTTGGAAAATTGTTCAAAAATAGATTATTCATCGTGGATTCAGTAGCATTTTTCTATTGCTATGTTATATATACCAGAGTTTAAAGCACTCTTTGCATTTACTTGAGAAAGCATGTTTCAGTTTATCCAACAGCAAACCGAATTGGTTGATGTTCTTCAACAAATGGATCAATGTTCAACATATGGACTTGATACAGAATTTATTAAGGTTGATACCCTTTGGCCTAAACTTGGAGTATGTCAAGTCAATGTCAACGGAAACGTATATTTGCTGGATGGCGTGTCGCTAGACTTAAGTGAGTTTTGGAAAAAAATCTTTGTTGCTCAACAAAATATTTTTCACGCGTGTGGTGAAGATATCGATTTAATCTATCACTATGCTGATGAACAAAACCTATTAAATGTTTTTGATACCCAAGTTGGACTTTCCTTTTTAGGACATGGTTTACAAGTAAGCTATCAAGGTGCTTTAAAGCTTTGTTTAGAGATTGACATTGAAAAAGACCAAACTCGATCTGACTGGTTAGCAAGACCTTTGTCTCCTCAACAGTTATGCTACGCAGCAAATGATGTTTTATACCTTATGCAGTTGGCTAACCATATTAAGGATCAGCTTAAGCAAAAAGGGCTTTATGAATATGTTCTTGAAGACTGTAGTAGTCTAACCAAAGAAATTATTAGTGAAACACCAACGTCATTACTCTATACAGATGTAGGCAACTATCGACATTCACGCCGTCAATTAATGCAATTGCAGAATTTAAGTGAATGGCGCGAACATATAGTTAAAGCAACCAATCAGCCACGTAGTTTTATCCTTAGAAACTCGACAATGATTGATTTGGTCGAAAAAAATCCACGTAATAATTTTCAATTATCTCAAGTAAGAGATATCCGTCCAAATGTTGTTCGTGAATATGGCAAGATTATTCTGGATCTTTTAAAGGATTTACCAGTAGAAGGGCAATGGCCGGCTAAAATTGCTAAACCTTTTAAAATTACGTCAAAAGAAACTCTAGATAAAATGGATGCGTTAATTGCAAATGCTATAGAGCAAACCTCCATTCCGAAAGAAGTTTTACTGCGTAAGAAATGGTTAAATGCAATTCATCAGCATGTACTTTCTAAAGGTGATGAACAAGATTTACCCGATTACTTGTTGGGTTGGCGCTACGAATTACTCACCAAACCACTTATCCAACTATTTACAGAAGAGAAAGCAAATCTGTTATTTTAAATTTACCAATGTGTTTTCAGTTCAAATGAGCACTTTGTATTTAAAAATAAGTTATTTGATTAATATTTGCTCAAATAATAGTGGTTAATTTTAATTTAAAATAAAGCTTTTTTATAAGGTCATCTTTATAAAT
>NZ_JBIUCP010000080.1:0-7880 GCF_044538765.1 Acinetobacter sp. ABJ-A23_2 | reverse complement strand
AAATAAAGCAGAAGCTTTATGGAATTTAACCAATGCTCCATATTCTGGTTATTTAAAATTAAAAGATTTTGAGTTATTAAGTTGCTCTCCTGAATTATTTATTGAATTTAATACAGATAAGCAAATAAAAACCCGACCAATTAAAGGCACAATGCCCCGTTACGAAAATAAAGAACAAGATTTACTTTCAAAGCAAACCTTAAAAAACTCTCAAAAAGATCAGGCCGAAAATGTCATGATCGTTGATTTATTACGTAATGATTTGAGCATTTATGCCAATACAGGTTCGGTAAAAACAACAAAATTATTCGAAATTGAAAGCTTCAATCAAGTTCACCATATGGTAAGTGAAGTTACGGCTACACTTAAAAATGATATTAATCCTATGCAAATGTTGCTTAGTGCTTTACCAGGAGGCTCAATTACTGGTGCCCCTAAAATTCGAGCAATGCAAATTATTGAAGAGTTAGAAGGTGCGCCAAGAGGAGCATATTGCGGGACTTTGGGATATTTTAATTTTGATGGTACTGGGCGTTGGAATATTCTAATTCGTAGCTTTCAACAATATCAAAACCAGCTCTCTATTTGGGCAGGTGGCGGTATTACTATCGCTTCAGAGGCTGAAGCTGAATATCAAGAAAGTTTAGATAAAATCTCTGCTATGCTGAACTTGATGAACAGCACAGCAGAATAAATTTTAAAGAATATCTTGCTTCAAAGTTTGAACTAAACGTGTATTTTGCTCATCAGTTCCAACCGTGATACGTAAAAACTGATTAATGCGAGGCTTATTGAAATAACGGACAATAATGCCCTGCTCACGCAGCTTCTGGGCTAATTGCCCAGCATCATATTGCGAATGTGAAGCAAAAATAAAATTCGCTTTTGATGGCAAAACATTAAAGCCAAGTTCAGTTAAATCACTAACCAGTTTTTCTCGACTTGTAATAACTTTTTGACACTGCTCTTCAAAATAAGCTTGATCTTCAAAAGAAGCAACAGCCGCTGCTATAGCGAAGCGATCAATTGGATATGAATTAAAACTATTTTTTACCGCTTCAAGTGCCGCAATCAAATGCGACTGAGCAATCGCAAATCCAACGCGTAAACCAGCCAACGAACGAGACTTTGAAGTTGTTTGGCACACCACAAGATTTTCATAACGGTTTACCAAACTTACAGCTGACTCAGCACCAAAATCAACATAAGCTTCATCAATCACAACCACACGGTCTGGATTGTCTTGTAGTACTTGTTCAATCTCTGCCAAGCTGAGCGCAATACTAGTTGGTGCATTAGGATTAGTAATAATCACGCCACCATTGGGTTGTGCATAATCTTTGACATCAATCTCGAAATTCTCATTAAGTGGAATTTCTTTTGTTTTTGTTCCAAAGAATTGGCTATAAACTGGATAAAAACTATAAGTGATGTCTGGATACAGAATTGGCTCATCTTGAAGGAAAAATGCTTTAAAGATATGAGCAAGCACCTCATCAGAACCATTACCCACAAAAACTTGAGATACATCAATATTCTGTTGTTTTGCAATTGCTTGCTTTAATGCTGTCGCATCTGGATCTGGATATAGACGCAGAGCATCAGCTTGTTCATGTAGCACAGCTTGAACTGCTTCTACTACTTTTGGTGATGGCGGATATGGATTTTCGTTAGTATTTAACTTTAATAAATTTTGGATTTTCGGTTGTTCACCTGGCACATAAGGCTCTAACTCACGAACCTCAGGACTCCAAAAACGCATTTGTGCTGTAGATACAGTCATAGTCTTATCTCAAAAAAGGGCTGAAAAGTCAGCCCTGAATAATCATTAAAAATTCTACAAGGCTTAAAGCTTATTGATAACGATAACGAGCCGAGCGTGCATGAGCATCAAGATTTTCTTGAACAGCAAGTACATCAGCAGTTTTAGCCAATGTTTTTACACCCTCTTTTGAGCACATGATCAAGCTAGAGCGCTTTTGAAAATCATATACACCCAGTGGTGACGAGAAACGAGCTGTGCCAGATGTTGGTAATACGTGGTTTGGCCCAGCACAGTAATCACCAATTGCTTCAGGTGTATAGCGTCCCATGAAGATTGCCCCTGCATGACGAATGTCTTGGCTCATCGCTTCAGCATCATCAAGACACAATTCCAAATGCTCTGGTGCAACCTGATTAATCAAATCAACAGCTTCTGCACGGTCTTTTACTAAAACTAAAGCTCCACGATTTTCAATCGATGTACGTGCAATATCAGCTTTTGGCAATTCACTTAAGTGTTTCTCAATAGCAGACTCTACAGCGTCTAAAAGAGCTTCATCAGGAGTAATAAAAATGGCTTGAGCGACTGTGTCATGTTCAGCTTGAGATAATACATCCATCGCCAACCACTCAGCATTATTCACTCCTTCTGCATACACTAAAATTTCAGAAGGCCCTGCAATCATGTCAATACCAACCTGACCAAATACGGCACGTTTAGCTGCTGCTACAAATCGGTTTCCAGGGCCAGTGATTTTATCTACACGTGGAACAGTCTGAGTACCATAAGCTAAAGCAGCAACAGCTTGTGCACCACCAATGGTAAATACTCGGCTAACACCAGCTAAATAAGCAGCAGCTAAAACGAGTGGATTTAGTTCACCATTTGGCGCAGGCACCACCATAATAATTTCAGGGACACCGGCCACATGTGCTGGTACTGCATTCATAAGTACAGAAGAAGGATAAGATGCAAGACCACCAGGTACATAAATCCCAACTCGGTCAAGAGGAGTCACTTTTTGTCCTAAGGTATTACCCAAATCATCTACATAAGTCCAGCTATCTTGTTTCTGAGCCTCATGGAATGTACGAATACGGTCAGCCGCGAGTTGCAGGGCTTCACGAATCTCTTGATTTAAACCATCAAACGCAGCTTTAAGTTGTTGTTGAGACAATTCTAGATCGGAAAATTGATGCGCTGGATGTCGATCGAACTGCTGAGTAAGTTTTAAAACATGATCATCACCATGCTGACGTACATCAGCAATAATTTGATCTACTGTTTGAACTAAATTAGGATCATTAACGGTTTCAAAGGCCAAAAGCTCTGCAAAAACCTGTTTGAAGTTCTGATCTTGAGTCGATAAACGTCGCATCAATTTACCCACAAGGCGAAAAAGAAAAACCAAGTTTACTCTTTTTCTAAGGCCTTGTGGGCATCATATCTACAACTATCGCAAAAGCATGATAGGAAATTACTTTTAACGTGATTGAACAGCTTGTTCAAGTTGGGAAATGATTGGATTTAACAAAACTTGCTTACGCTTAAAGCTCGCTTTATTAACGATAAGACGTGAGGATACTTTGCAAATTTCTTCTAATGGTTCAAGCCCATTTGCTCGTAAAGTATTTCCAGTATCAACTACGTCAACAATATAGTCACCTAAACCAACGAGTGGTGCTAGCTCCATAGAACCATAAAGCTTAATAACATCCACCTGCTCACCTAAGCTTGCATAGTATTGACGTGTTAGATTGACGTACTTAGTTGCAATTTTTAAACGACCTTTTGGACGTTCCATTCCTACTTTACCAGCAGTCATTAACTTACATTTTGCAATCTGTAAGTCCAGTAACTCATAAACATGTTGAGCACCATGTTCCATAAGTACGTCTTTACCTGCTACACCTAAATCAGCTGCACCATTCTCAACGTAGGTTGGCACATCAGACGCACGTAAAATCAAAATACGAACTTGCTTATGTGTTGTAGGAAAAATCAACTTACGAGATTTCTCTGGGTCTTCAAGCAAATTAATACCTGCTGTTGCAAGTAAAGGTAAAGTTTCTTTTAAAATACGCCCTTTACTCAGTGCCAAGGTCAAACCATGATCAAAATTACCCATTACATCAAAATTAGGATCATCGTTTCTTACGTCATTCATTAACTTACTCGCTTAATTCTGGCACCTAAACCTTGAAGTTTCTCTTCGACATGCTCATAACCACGATCAATATGATAAATACGATCAATTAACGTATCACCTTCAGCAACTAAAGCTGCTAAAACCAAAGAGAATGAAGCACGCAAATCTGTTGCCATTACAGGAGCTGCTTGTAATTTTTCAACCCCAGTCACTACAGCATCATGGCCTTCAACCTGAATATTAGCACCCATACGTGACAATTCAGGAACATGCATAAAACGATTTTCAAAAATGGTTTCAGAAATCGTTGCAAATCCACGACCAATTGCATTTACGGCCATAATTTGCGCTTGCATGTCGGTTGGAAATTCTGGGTGAGGTAAAGTTCTAAAGCTTACTGCTTTAGGTCGCTTACCTAACATATCCAATTCAATCCAGTCATCACCACGGGTGACTTCAGCACCCATTTCTTCAAATTTGTCTAAAACAGATTCAAGTAATGAAGGATCTGTATGTGTTGTTTTTACACGGCCACCAGTAATAGCCGCTGCAGCTAAGTAAGATCCCGTTTCAATACGGTCTGCAACAACTGCGTATTCACAACCATGTAGACTTTCCACACCAGTAACAACAAGTGTATCTGTATCTATACCTTCAATTTTTGCGCCCATTTTAATAAGCATTTGAGCAAGATCAGTAATTTCAGGCTCACGCGCAGCATTACGAATTGTAGTTACACCATCCGCTAAAGCAGCCGCCATTAAAATATTTTCGGTGCCGCCTACAGTGACCATATCGAAGATCACTTCGCCACCTTTAAGACGACCATCTACAGTCGCATGCACATAACCATTTTCAACTTCGATATGCGCACCCAACGCTTCTAGAGCTTTTAAATGTTGGTCTACAGGTCGAGAGCCAATCGCACATCCACCAGGCAACGAAACCTTAGCATTTCCATAACGTGCCAATAATGGTCCTAATACCAAAATAGATGCACGCATTGTTTTTACAAGTTCATAAGGCGCAAACTGGTTATCTAAAGTAGAGGTATCAGCTTTGACCGTATCGTTCTCATAACTGATCGTGACGCCTAAACCACCAATTAATTTCACCAAAGTATTTACATCTTTAAGATTTGGAACATTGGTTAATGTAATTGGAGAGTCAGCAAGAATCATTGCCGCAAGTAATGGTAAAGCCGCATTTTTAGCACCAGAAATGCGTACTTCCCCTTCGAGCTTAACACCGCCCGTAATTAAAAATTTATCCATTAATATTTAAGCTCCGAAAAGGCTTGCTTTGCGCCATTCATCTTTGGTCATCGCACGAATTGTTACGGCATGGACTTCGCCACTTGCAATATAAGTATTTAATGGTGCATAAACTGCTTGTTGACGGGCAACAGTACGCTTACCTTCAAATTGATCATCCACAATACGGAGGTCAAATTTTCCAGCCTGTCCGCTCACCGCTACTTCCGCTTCAGGAAAAGCTTCTTTTAAAATTTGAGTGAGCTGTTCACTATTCATTGCAAAGACCTCTGGCACAACCTACGGTGTAAAACGAAGTATTTTACTATAACTTTTTCAAAGAATTCAGTACGTGTTTATATTTTATCAATAAAAAAGAGGCTATATTTCAAGCCTCTCACAATTATTAAAAACTTATTAAATAGAAACAGCAACTTGTGAATACGTACATTGCATTTTTCGATATTTTAACAATTGTTTTTTTAATTTTTCAGTCAGTTTTTTAATTGAAGTATACATGTCATCTGCTGTTGCTTGAGCAAATAGTTCAATTCCAGGTAACCGGACTATCGCTTCGGCCACATGATTAGAGCTACCTTTATGCGAGCGCTTATCAATCTGATGATCTTTCGTTAATTTAATCTGCATACTATTCACCTGATCAAGATGTTTCGTTAACTGATTAAATTTTGCTTTAATATTTTCTTCTATAGCTGGTGTAATTGCTAAATGATGTCCACGAATCGTTATTTGCATAATTCTATCCCTCACCTTTTTGGGTTATATAAAGAAGAACTAAAACGATTTAATGCAATCTAAAAAGATGATTTGGGACAATTAAATCATTTTAGCTACTCCTCTTGGTGAAATTGAAATTTCATTATTTCGTCATAATGAATATCTAGAATAGTCATACTTCAAAATTTAGATCAAGACTTTTCTTTCGGATGACGATGGAATATGTAACGATTCACGATATTTTGCTACAGTCCTTCTCGCTACTTCTATCCCTTCATCTTTTAATAAATTAGCAATTGCATTATCAGACAACGGTTTACGTGGATTTTCATTAGAAACTAACTTTTTAATCATAGCCCGAATTGCGGTTGAGGAAGCCTCCCCTCCAGCTGTTGTTCCAACATGACTAGAAAAGAAATATTTCAACTCAAAAAGCCCACGTGGTGTCAGCATGTATTTATTTGTTGTAACCCGAGAAACGGTAGACTCATGTAACTCAACTTCTTCAGCAACATCCCGTAGTACTAACGGCTTCATTGCTTCAGGACCTATTTCAAGAAATGCTTTTTGATGCTCAACAATACAAGTAGCGACTTTTAATAAAGTTTTATGTCGCTCATCGATACTCTTTATAAAATTCTTGGCTTCAAGCATCTGATTACGCAGATATAAATTATCATCACTCTGATCAGCCCTACGAATCATACTCGAATAAAAAGAATTAATTCTTAGTTTTGGCATAACATCAGGATTTAACTGGACTTGCCAATGTAAATCCTTCTTAGCAACTACTACATCAGGAGTTTGATATTCTGATTCTTGCTTTTCAAAATCCATACCCGGATAAGGCTTTAATGTCTTTAGTAAATCAACTGCAAACTTTAACTGATCTTTAGAAAGACCTGTTTGCTTTAATAATTTATTGAGATCATTCGCAATCAATAATTCATAATATTGAAGTAGATTTTTAGCTTCTTTTAGATATTCAACATCTTTAGGCAAAAACTCTAACTGAACTTTTAAGCACTCAGCAAGGTTACGAGCTCCAATACCAATTGGATCAAGGCGTTGAATATGCTTTAAAACAACTAAGACTTCATCTTCCTCGACTTCTTCCTCAACATCCATTTCATTTAATAAATGTTGTACAGCTAAGATAATCTCTTCTACCTCAGCATCTAAAAAACCCTTATCGTCTAACGCATCCACAATACAATAAGCAATCAACTGATCTATTTTTGAAAAGTGCAGTAAGTTGACTTGTTCTAACATATGCTCTTTAAGTGTCATCTGAACTTGGCGGTTATCCTCGCGCTCTTCAAATTCAGGGGTAGCTAAAGCTGTAGACTGATGGGTATAAATATCATCCCATTCAGTATCCACAGGCAAGTCATCTGGTAAATGGTTTGCATTTAACTCTGTCGTAAGATCATCTGCTTCTTTTTTTTCTAAAGTGGATAAACTTTCTACTAGTGATTCATCTTCCACTTTTTCAAGTAATGGATTACTATCTAATTGAATCTGAATTTCTTGCTCTAATTCTAAACTTGAAAGCTGCAGTAATCGGATTGCCTGCTGCAATTGAGGCGTTAACGATAGAGAATTCGCAACTTTCAATCCAACAGATAATTTCATATATTTCTCTTTCCAAAAAACAAGCAAAAATCATGCCTATTTGCTATTTATAGCATATAGTAATGGTTTCTCCTATATATTGACTCCGCATTTCATGAGAAAAATAGTAATTTATTCCTCTAAAATAATATTAAAGTTATTTCGAACTGCGTCTAATAATCTATTTTAGTTATCGGAAAGATTTGTTGTTTAGTGGATTAAACTTGACTTTATTCCCACGCATAAAAGAACACCCCAACCTCTTTCGAGATTGGGGTGTTTGGAATAATGAGCTGGCGATGACTTACTCTCACATGGGTAACCCCACACTACCATCAGCGCTAAGAGGTTTCACTTCTGA
>NZ_JBIUCP010000008.1:0-95902 GCF_044538765.1 Acinetobacter sp. ABJ-A23_2 | reverse complement strand
GTGCTTTGGTGGTATTTAAGAAAAGTCGAAAATATTAAAGATAAAATTAATTAAGTGTTTTTAATATTATTTAATTAATAGTAGGTGATATTCATATAATTGAAAATATTAATTTTATATTTAAGATTTAGTTAATAAGTTATCGCACTACAGAATACCTGAGGAAGTTAGTTTAAAATATTAATGTGAGAGAGTTTTAAAGATGAATGCAAAATTTAATAATAAAACTATCGATTGGGCTAAACGTTCTGCTCATCAGTGGTTGGAACAATATGGTTTATGGGTAAGGTCTGCGAAGTTTAAAGTTTCAGTAAATCCTTTAGCCCTATTAATTGATCAAAATGACACAACTAGAGTTAGAGCAAGCAAGGTATCAATACCTTGCATTATTGAGGATTTTGAAGCTGTTGAAGTAAGTAGACTTCTAGCAAAAATGCATAATGATAAAAGAGAGTTTTTACAAGAAAGAGCTTGGTTTTTAATACTTTACTATGAAAATAATTGGTCGTATCTAACAATTGCTAATATACATAAATGTAGTAAAGCAAAGGTTCGTGCAGAAATTGATAAAGGTCTTGCATATCTAGATGGAAAAATAGACGTATTACAGGCTTGACAGTGCAGCATAGTTGGGGTATATTTGTGTTATAGTGGGACGAAGTTATAGTCAAACACTAAGAAATTTTAAAAAGCTCATCATTCGATGGGCTTTTTTATTGCCTAAACAAAACTCGGTATCTTTAAGATCCGAGTTTTTTCATTTTGTAAGACCGGGAAAGGCATATTGTGGTAACAATATGCTGATTTCATGATTGCCTATATTGTCGGAAATAAGCCCAACTATCATGTACACGATAGAAAAAGGCTAACAAAATTAAAAAGCTTTTGCGTAGGAAAAAATAAATGAATTTAATTGAGTATAAATCATGTGGGCGTTTATTGGCCAAAGGAGAATATAAAACTTTGGAAATTAAATGTCCGCGATATAAAACACTCAATTTTATGAGTATTGAGAATGTCAAACTAGATTGCCTAGAGCAACTTAAATCTAAGCCCTAACAATCTGTTGGGGTATTTTTTTGCATTGAGGTAATTGTGAGTAATTTATTAAATCAAATTAATGCAGTTGAAAATACTATTACTAAAGTTGAATCGATAAATGATTTATTTCAACTTGAAAAATGGCAGGTTAGAGCTGTTTACGCTAATTCATATTATCCTAATTTAAATTAGTGAGGAATTATGGAAAATTTATATTTTAATACCATACAAGAACTTATCAATTATCCTAGTCCTATAAATAATCAAATGGCTTTTGTCAGTAGTTATACTGGGAAAAATAAATTTGGTGGTGGAAGTTTTATTTATATATCTAGTTTATGGAATATAAATGATAATGTTTCTGTCTTTAACGGTTGGTCTAGAATTAATATTACGCATGTCGATCCATTCATGGCTGGTGCCATAGGAGACAATATTTCAGATGATTCGATTGCTTTACAAAAAGCATTAGAATATGCACGAGAATTGAAGTTAGCCCTAAAAATTAATGGGACATTTGCTACTACAAGAGCATTGATACTACAGTCATGGGACACTATTGTGGGAGAGGGGCGTCTTATAAGCCGTATAAGAAAAATTGGTAATTCAGTTGAAAATTTATCTGCTAGACAAGCACCTGAAAAACCAACTGGTACTTTAGATAATTATAATGTTGATGCATGTCTTATATTTTATCCTTGGGAAAATAGTTATGCTGAAGCAATTACTGTAAAAGATATTCATTTCAGCTCTAATGAGTTTGCTGATAACAAGGGGGCATCTTATGGTTTATATGCACCTAGACATTCCCGATGTGTTACGGAAAATCTACAGTTTGATAATGTAAGAATTGGTTTTTTTACAAAAAATCTTTTTTTAAATAAACATACCAATTTTACTTCTATTGCGGGCTCTCTAGATAATTTGAGTCAAGGGCGTTCAGGAATGATTATTTATGATGGAGAAGATACAACAACAGGTACTTCCAATACTTTCGAAAGATTCTTGTTCGTAAATTATGAAAGGGGGTATGAAATTTCAAATCTTCAAACTTCAAAGTTTATTTGTTGTTATGGTGAGCAAATTAAAAAAAATAGAGGAATAGATGATACTCAAACTTTTTTAATTTCAAATCCTTACAATTTAGTATTTGATTGTTGTGGCCAAGAATCAAGTTATGGAACTCCCTTATATATTACGGCATCTACAAATGCACCTATTAAAAGATCTATAGAAATCAATAGCTTCCAAGCGAGATGGGGAACGAATGGAACGATGGTCAGTGATAAAGGAGTGAACCTTGTTACTGTAACGGGTGCAGATTTAGAGGTTTCTTTAAATACCTGTACTTTTATCAAAGGTAATGAAGGGTTTATTAACGACTTTTTATTTGTATCTGGTGGAGCTATAGTTTATGAAAAAGCTTGTACTTTAGGGGAGTTAGCTCCACAAATTACACCTTCTTCGAAATTCTTAAGTTTAAATTCTAGTTTTTTAACTTTTACAAATAGTGGAATTAGTCATCCTACAAAGATTATTACTGATGATTTGAACAATGGATTTAATTCTACGAGTGGAGTATTTATTTGTTCAATTCAAGGTGCAACAGTAAATATTCCCCCAATAATTGATTCAGCTTGGGGCACTAGTGTGTATTATGGTTT
Source organism: Acinetobacter sp. ABJ-A23_2 (assembly GCF_044538765.1). NCBI lineage: Bacteria > Pseudomonadati > Pseudomonadota > Gammaproteobacteria > Moraxellales > Moraxellaceae > Acinetobacter > Acinetobacter sp. ABJ-A23_2. The sequence continues at coordinate 93,197 of NZ_JBIUCP010000008.1, read as the reverse complement.
AAATAGTACACAAGGCACTCAAATACTCTACTTAACTAATTCTAATAAGGTTTGGAAGAGAACAAAATTAAGTAATAGCAACATAGGATCATGGGAGCAAATTTGACAAAGTTTATTTGATTTAAAAATTCCTTTTAACTTTTAGAAAAGTTCATTTATTCAATGTCACCTACGGGTGATTTTTTATTTTGATAGACCTCCTTATGGGCAATTGGTTCAGCGAGCCATTTCTCATATATAACAACGTTGATAAAGCCTGCATTAATTGCGGGCTTTTTCTTTTTCATAAACCACGAAATTATCTTTAAAATCGGAGTAAATTCATGAGTAATAAAATTCAACCCGCATTTCCATTATTTACTGATATTGATGGGCTTCCATTAGATGCAGGCTTTGTTTACATTGGTGAAACTGGCAAAAATCCTGAGGTGTATCCAGTTCCTGTTTTTTGGGATGAGGACTTAACGATCCCAGCAGAACAGCCAATCCGTACACGGAATGGATATCTTTCTTATTATGGAGAGGCTGGGAAGTTATATGTTTCAACTGATCATTGTTCAATTACAATTTTAAATAAAAATGGAAGATTAGTTCATACTGATTTATATACCGATTTAGCAATTACACAGAGTAATTTCTCAGAAAAGTTGCGTAATCTTACTGTTAATGTTGAGTCAATAGATGAATTACTTAAGCTGGAGAAATGGGATGGTAGAACCGTAAATGTAAAATCTTACCATTCTGGAGTTAATAAGGGTGGCGGTAATTTTATTTACATTGCTTCACGTGCTGATGAAAATGATGGTGGCATCTGTATAAATGGTTGGATTCGTCAATTAGAAAATAATGTATTGAATCCATTCATGTTTGGGGCATACGGTGATTTTGTACCTAAAGCACAAGAAGTTATCGAACGTCAAAGTGGTCATAATGATGCAGTTGCTTTCCAGAAAATGTACAACATGAATAAGTACACGATTTTCAGCAACATTAGTAAACTACCTCCTGAAAATAAAGCTCAATATACTTTTGAGTGGGGAAATGCGATGTTCTATTTAGAAGATTCGCTGCCGTTACGTTCATATCAGTTCACTGATTGTAAGGGGGGTAAGATCTTCTTCAATCCTGTTGGAAGCAAACATTTATTTACTACACCACGTCAAGAAATGGTTGATGCATATCAAGTAAATACTGGATGGAATACGCAGACAATTTGCTATGCAACTTTTAAAAATGGGGTAATTGTCGGGAATATAACTCACGATTCAGTTGTACATGCTGATAAATGTTTCGATTTTGCAAACCCCTATAAGTGTGTTTTAGACAACATTCTTATAGAGCGTTTCGCTGTTGGTGTTCATTTATACCCGTTAGATACTTCAGCATGGACGGGTGGTTCGAGAATAGGGAATTTTTATGAAAATGAACTTAGAAATATTAGTGTTCATGAATGTATTAATGGTGTTATTAACTCAGCAAATGCAACTCATGCATCTAATTTGACAATTGGTGGTGGCTATATTGTAGGAGGGGAGTATGTAAATAAATTCAACTACTTGCTGGTTAACGGTGGTGCTGGATTTAGTTGTACGGGTTTTAATATTGCACCTGCATATCGTCAAAATATGAAGAATGCTTTGATATACGATGGTTGTTTGGGATCAAGTTATACAGGTGGTTACACTGAGTGGTTTGACATACTTTTTGACCTTGAGATTCAAAAAAAATTCGGTGGTTTTAATTTCCAAGGTTCGCATGTATTTAAAGAGTCAAAGGATAAAGTTGTTAGATTTAAAAATAGCTTTTCAAGTTTTAATTATGCGACTTATACAAGAAACAATCTTCCTGATGTAGTAAATAATCAGTTTATAAACACAACTGGAATGAACATTGGAGGAAAATGTGAGCTAGTTAAAAATTTCTTTAAATTCTTGCCACAATATGATTTTAAATATGGGTTGTATGGCGTTAATGCTTCACCAGGTCTTATTGTTGATGTTAAACGTTATGAGCGGATCTGGACTGGTTTTACATCAAAATATGGTATTCGCGTGCTTAATTTTGAAAATGCTGAGAAGAGCTTAATTTTTCCAATTGACTGTAAAAATATTAATGCTCAAGTCGCTGTTCTGTATCGCCCAATTTCTAATTTCTTCGCTGAAGATATTAAGCTAAATGTTCTTGAATTTAATGGTACGAACAAAAGAATTACGATTGCTGAAGATGTGATTGATTATGGCAATGGTTGGAAGCTTGCAATTGTCAAAAACATTAATGAATTAGTAAATACAAGTGGTGATCTAGTAATCTCATTACAAGCGGGTGCTCAAGTGGAAATTGAACATATTGGAGCTTACAGTATGGATGGTTATCCACTAATGCCTAGTTATGTTAATTATGAACCTAAAATTAATAGCGATTACGATAGGCTTGTAAATAATACTACAAGTGGAGGCTCTATTTTCGAAGGTGATACTACCGATAGATTTTATGTGCTTAATGGCACTAGTATTACAGCGGCAAGTAAAAATCCTCGTATCTGTACAGTAAGTGGAACACTTCCAGCAGACGTATCACAAACTACAGATGTCGTAATTGATACTTTTATGAATCAAATTTTGTTTCAAAATAGCCCTTCTCATGCAATATCGAATGTAGGTATTGGATGTGTGCTTATCGGCACACAAAGTGGTAAAGAGCTAAAATTGAGAACAGTGCTACGAAATTTTGATGGCACGATCTTCAATAAAAATCTTGAAACACTTCCGGTTGACGATTCTGGTGTATTAGCAACAGGCTATATTCTATTGCATGGCACTAATAATATCAGACCGCCACTATACGCAAGTCTATAAATAATAAATTGAGCCCGCATTAAATGCGGGCTTTATTATTTTCACAACCCATAAAAATTTTCTAGAACTGGAGCAAGTTGATGAGTAATAAAATTCAAACCCCATTTCCATTATTTTCGGATATTAATGGACTTCCATTAGATGAAGGCTTTATTTACATTGGTGAAACTGGTAAAGATCCTGAAGTTTATCCAGTACCTGTTTTCTGGGATGAGAACTTAACAATTCCTGCAGAGCAGCCTGTCCGCACACATAATGGATATCTTTCTAACTATGGAGTTACTGGGAAGTTATATATTTCAAATGATGAGTGTTCAATCACGGTTCTAAATAAGAATGGCACTTTAATTCATGCTGATCTATATGCAGACTTAGTAATTACTCAAAGAAATTTAGCAGAAAAGCTTCGCAAGCTAACCGTGAATGTTGAATCAATAGCCGAATTACTTGAATTAGACAAGTGGGAGGGTAGAACAGTATATGTAAAGTCATACCATTCTGGATTAAATAAAGGTGGTGGCAATTTTATTTACGCTTCTTGTCATGCGAATGTAAATGATGGGGGGGGATGTATCAAAGGTTGGGTTCGCCAATTGGAAAATAATATTGTAAATCCATTTATGTTTGGTGCTTATGGTCTTGAATCAAAAGATGCTATCTCAAATGCATCAAGCCATGATGATAGTGTGGCTTTAACAAATTCAATTGGCTACACAATTACTAAAAAAGCAATACTTAATGGGCAAGGAGAAATTTTTGGCTGTCATTCTGTAAAGCTTGATAGCAACCTGAGATTTAGAGATGCAACTCTTGTATGCAATAAATTTGATACAGACCTGATTTCTGTTCTCGAATGTACATCATACAACGACGACCCACGCTGGTTGGAAAACGTTTATTTAGAAAATATTCACATTGACGGAAAACGTGAGCTACACACAGCAATCAAAAGCACAACAACACAAGAAGATGGTGGTCGCTCTGGTTTTCGATTTATTCGCCCTGTAAACGGTCTGACGATGATCAATTGCACTGCAAATAACTGTGCTGCAGATGGGATTGTATTGTTTCCCCATGGTAATCAATCTTCTATTAATGGCACTGTACGTAATGTATTTCTGAAAAATTGCGTATTTAACGGGAATCGCCGACATGGCGGGTCAAGTAATTCAGTTGATGGTATGGAATTAAGTAATGTTACATGTAATGGAAATGGATTAGATATTGATCCTAATGCGCCTCTTGATAGTGGTCTTCGAGGTGATCAAATGCAGGGGCAGGTATATGGGAGTGGTTGGGATTCCGAAGAATATGCAACAGATGTAAGAAGTACCAACGTTCGCTTGTTGAATTGTATTATGACAGGAAATGCAAGAAGTGGAATTCTGTTCCTAACGGGTTCTTCTTCTTCTCTAGTCAATAAAGCAGTCATTGAAATAGTTGGTGGCTCTTATGATTCTGGCGTTGGTCCTAGTCATGACTCATATGCTATTCTTGCTACTCCATTTACATGGAATTATTCATCAACCAAATTACTTTCTATTCACAAGGTTAATTTAAATGGGGCTGATATTGGAGGTCGAGGGGTTGATAATTTTGTCGTATCTAACCTCATTAATGTAGGCACAGCTCGCGCGCTAGAGTTGACGACGATGTACGCTACAGGTAGCTTTGTTGCTACAGCGGAAGCCTCATCGTCAGTCGTGAATAAGACTTTTACACCTAATTCTAATAACTTTAATTATGCAAACAATCTGATGCAGATCAATACTTCAGCTTTAGCTATGGAACTGCGCGGTGGGATTAGCGATCAAGCAGGCGGTATGTTTAAAATTTCTGCCACTGCTGGTTCCGAACGGGGTTCTCTAAGCTTCAAGATGAACCTAAATTCTGGCGGTACTGATTTATACTTCTCTCACTTTGGGCAAGATAAGCTAATATTCACTGACTCAATTGTGCGACCAGTAATGAATAACGGATACTCTATTGGCCATGTAGATTTTAGATATTCCGACTCACATGTTACTAATGCACATATGTATCCACCAGCAACCAATACGCCAATTTTTGGTGGGGAAATGGTTTTCGAGCTGACAAGCAACACTGAGCTAAAAGTAAAAGTTATGGGTTCCGATGGTGTTGTAAGAGCGACGACTCTAACTTTAATTGACCAAAAACCTTAGGTTTTTAATAATTAATATTTAAAGAAACATCATAAGCCCTACTTATAAATAAGTTAGGGCTTTTTTATTAATGAAAATTAGTGGAGAGTCATGCAAGAATATGAAAAAACACTTATCTCACTATTAGTTGTGGGAGGACTTATTGGTATGGGACGTCTGTTAGTTTCGAATGAGCCATTATCATGGCGTATGATTGTTGGTCGAACCATCTTAGGATCTGCGACCTCTACAATAGCGGGCTTAATTTTAATTCAGTTCCCCGATATCTCTCCTGTTGCATTAGTTTCGATCGCATGTGCTTTGGGTATTTTAGGAAGTACATATATTGAGGAATACCTAAAGAAAAATATTAATAAGTGGGGGAAGTAATGACCTTTAAAAACATCTTTAATGCTGCCTGCAACTTAGTAGGTGATAAGCTTAAACACAGACAAATGAATGAACTTAATGGACCCGATAGCTGTTTTACATTAGGTAAAAAGAATATAAGTCAAGTAGGTATTGATTTGATTGTGAGCTTTGAAAGTGTTGAGCTTAAAGCCTATGACGATGGGGTAGGAGTTTGGACTATTGGTATTGGAACAACAGTTTATCCAAATGGTATAAAAGTTAAAAACGGTGATATTTGCACACTTGAGCAGGCAAAATCATACTTTAAATATGATCTCGCTCACTTTGAAAATACTGTAAATAAATCGGTCACTGTTCCTTTGGCTCAAAACCAATTCGATGCTTTAGTATCGCTGACTTATAATATTGGTAGTGGAGCTTTTAAAAATTCAACATTACTTAAAAAATTAAATCTTGGTGATTATAGAGGAGCAGCTGATCAATTTCTTTTATGGAATAAAGCAGGTGGGAAAGTTCTGCAAGGTCTTGTTCGTCGACGTACAGTAGAGCGTGAACTCTTTATAAAGAATTAATTCAAGATATAAAAATATTAATAAAGCCCGCATTAAATGCGGGCTTTATTATTTTCACAACCCATAAAAATTTTCTAGAACTGGAGCAAGTTGATGAGTAATAAAATTCAAACCCCATTTCCATTATTTTCGGATATTAATGGACTTCCATTAGATGAAGGCTTTATTTACATTGGTGAAACTGGTAAAGATCCTGAAGTTTATCCAGTACCTGTTTTCTGGGATGAGAACTTAACAATTCCAGCAGAGCAGCCTGTTCGCACACATAATGGATATCTTTCTTATTATGATGCTATAAAAAATATATATACAGTGAATGATAGATGTTCTATTTCGATTCGTAATAAGGATGGGAACTTGGTTGCTACGAATCTAGATGCTGATGTGATGTTCTCAATTAAAGATAAAGTTGGATCAGTTAATAGTATATCTGATCTAAAGACTTATTCTCCCGTTGTAGATAATCATATAGTTTATGTAAATGAAATTGGTAAACACTATACTTATTATGTATCGACCTCTGAAATCGAGAATGGCATCACTAGTGTTAAATCACAAATAGATATTGGTAGTTGGTTAATGGAGATTCCGGATGCCTATTATGCATCATGGTTTGCAAAACCAAATGAAATCATTGACCAATCGTTAAAGTTGCAATTAGGACACGATTTTGCAGTTTCAAAGAATAGACCTTATATAATTGATGGGGTTTTCTACGTAGAGGCAAATCAATATTATATGGGAGTTGAAAATAATTCATTTATTGTGCGAGATAATGCAAAAATCACATTCCTCCCCGAAGCAAAATTTATTCAGATCAATCAAAATAAGAATCAAACAAATATTATTCTATGTATGAGGAATAAGAATTTTACAATTATTAGTCCGAAGCTTATTGGAGATAGATTAGAAAATACTTCTTTAGGTCATACATCTGATGCACAAGGTTTTGGATATGGATTAACTTTGTATGAAGCTGAAAATGGTTTCATATTCGAGCCACAAATATCGCAATCTCATGGGGATAATATTTATATAGGAAAGCCATGGGGAAGTAACCAGAATTTATTACCTAAAAATATTACAATTGTTCGTCCAAATTGTGATCATGCAAGACGTAATTGCATAGCTTTAACGGCTTGGGATGGAGTGAAAATTATTGATCCAGTTCTTTCTTATGCTGGTGATAGTGATGGAATAACAGGTGCTTTTCCAAAATCATGCATAGATATTGAGCTTGAGAACGCCGAAGGCTTCTCAATTGCTCAAGGTTATAACGGTATAATTACAAATCCTAAATGTTTAAACGCTAATAATGGAGTATTTTTCTATTGTAGTTATGATGATCGTAGTTTTGATATTCATATACAAGGTGACTTAGTACTAAACGGAATTACTACAATAGGTTTAGGAATGTTCCATGGATCTAATAATTGTACCGGAATGGTTAAAATAGACAATATTAAATATCTATCTAGTATGTATCAGGAAATTGTTTTAGCTTGGCATAAAAACTCAAACTTAAAAGTTGAAATAGATCATATTTATCCGATTGCTAATGATAAAGCTTTTGAAATTGCTAGCTTAAATAATGGCAGCTTTTCAACTAAAGTTTTAGGAAATGTCACTATTAATAATATTCACACTATTGGATTTACACCATTTATTTGTGATGTTGGGGCTGATTATAAAGTAGATGGTTATAGATTCTATGTAGCAAATGATGGTAAAAATGGAATAACTTATTTCACAAATAAGACAGATTCTCAAGCATCGCTTAGTGGAAAAGATACTTTTATTGATTCAAAAGATAATTTTATTCATTCGGGATTTTCTGCATCAAGTATAAAAATGCCTAATGAAATATGGCATGATCCGTCTATTTCTTCCTCTGATGCAAATTATATAATGACTGCTAATGACTTTAGAGTCTTAAAAATAGGATTAGATTATAATACTTCAATAATTGGTAATGGATGTAATATTAATGGATTAAATCTTTTAATCGATGGTGTTACAAAGACTCAGGCAAAAACTCTAACTTTGGGTGGCTGGATTAAGCTACAGAACATGAGTGGTGGACGAACAAAAATCTTGGATTCATTTGGAACATGGATTTTTAGTTAATTCTATTACTTATAGAGACAATTGCAGGCCCTTTGCTTCGATAGCTTAGGGCTTTTTTATTTCCAAAAATTACAGGATGTCACTAATGAAAAATAGCCAAATGAGATCACATTTTAGAGAAGAGTATTTCATTTTAACGTGTAATAGAAAAATTTATATGAAACAGTTTTTTATAATAAATGTATTTTTTATATTTCTAAGTGTGAGACGATTATAAATATCAGTACTTCGAAAGCTGGTATTTTAAAATGTTAATCTTATGAAAATTAAGAGTATAAAAGAAACTAGCTCGATTAACAACTACTTAAAAAGCATTCAAATTGGGTGATTTATTTATATTTTATATTTAGGAGAGAAATATGTTTGAAATTCAGCCTACATTCGGAGAAGAAATTAAAAATTATATAATTCAAGTTGAGTCAATTGATGAGTTACTTAATCTTGAAAAATGGGATGGTCGTTCTGTATATGTAAAATCTTATCACGTAGGATTAAACAAAGGCGGGGGAACTTTTATTTATGATACCGCATGTGCAAATCAAAATGATGGTGGTTTGATTTTAAATGGATGGGTTCGGGCGTGGGATACATACATTACGCCTGAAATGTTCGGTTGTAAAGGTAATGGCATCGATGATGATTATGCAAATTTAATTAAATGTTTTACCGCACTCTCTCCAGTTCCAGAACTGATTTATGATGCAAATTTTGAACAGCATAAAGCAAAAAGTGGAACTCTGATGTTGAGTAGCGTAGTTTATCGTCATACTAAACCATTACGTTTACCGGCAATGATGGATGTTTTGTCGAGCGGTGCAATGAATTATTTTTTAGAGCCAGACATTATAACAAATAATAACCATCCATGCTTTTATTATGATGGGGCGGATTTGGAAGTTGCAGCAGTATATTTACCCTTATATTTAAATAATGGAAACGGTACTTGGTCATTAAATAATAATAGTACTTATATTGCAAATATTGGTGACGCAGCAGAACGAAGCATGTCTGTTAATACTAAATTTCGTTTTAATGTGATCACAAGACGGAATACTAAAATTGGTGTAAATCTGTATGGTCACGAAGGAGGTGAGGCTGAATTGGGAGTTGGGACCATGGGAACTTGGGCATCAGATCAGACGGTGGCTACGGATATGCAATCCCAAGATTATAACTATGATGATCTAAGTCCGCGTTGTGGTATCTATGTTCGCCGAGCATGGAATGGGAAATTAACTCGACCAAGAGTTATAGCTCACAAAACAGGTATTTTTCTTGGTAGACATTCTGCTGGGTATATTGTTGATCAAGCTTATGTAAATAGACAACTTGATAAACATATAGATGCTTTAGGATTGCAGTCGGAATTCATAGCTGATGGAATTCCGCCTGCTAAAAATGTGACATGCGGTATTGTAATTGATGAGTTTAATGGCACTTTAAATAACCCTATCACAGAGCATTGGGGAGTCGCATATATGATTGCATCCTCTGGAATAACGCTCAATAAGCCCCATATTGAAGGGAGTAATTTGATAATGAATAATAATTTCATTGTGTACAATTCTAAGATTAATGTAAATGATTGGTCTGGAATTCGTTCGATGTATGGTCGGAATGGGACTTCAATAGTTTATTCAAATGGAATGAATAAGGCACAGGGTGATTATTTTAAATTAAATGGAGCGGGTTACTATGCTGATAATTCAGAATTTATTATTGTTGATGGATCGGGATATGATGCAAATTACAATTATGCTTTTTTGTCTATTGAGAATATTCCCCATGATAAATTAATTGGAGCATGTTGGTTCTCTGATTCTCGTTATATTAAAAAAATCAGCGGAATACCTGATAATTTTTACACTATTTATGTAAATCCATTGGTTGTAAATAATGGATTTGGAGTTGGTCAGACGAGTGCAATCAATAGCTTAAATAAATTAGATGAAACAATTCGCTTACTCGATAAAGCATGGAATGGTGTTGTTGAGTTGGTAGTTAGTATTCAAGAAACATCAAAAGTTATTATTAATAGTAATATTAAAATTTCTTTCAATATGAATGGGAAGATATTAGAAACGATGGCAGGAATTGCTTTTAATGGTAATGTAGATGTTTCTTTTTATGGTGCTGGTATATTGAAAGCAACAGGAACAAATTTATTCTTAAACGAGTCTTATTTGAAACGGCATCAAAGTTTTAGTTTTTTTGATGGTATTGCATTTCAAACAGATCATTATATTCTACAAAATATTAGCTCATCATTTTTAGATTTAAATGTAAATATTAATAATTCAGATTTATCATTATCAGTTGGAAAATATGTAAATGTTGGTGATGCACTGGGTTCAGTTGACTTGTTTGTTAAATCATTAACCCGTAATATCTTATATGACTCATCGCCTGTAGATAATGCAACAAATAGCCTCGTGCGTAGTAAATTTTTAAATTGACTACATAATAAATCAAAAAAAGCTAGGAGATAGCATATATGAACGAGAGAAAATAAAACCATTTTTAAAAGAAGATTGATTTAACTCCAGAAAAAATCTGCTACTAATTATAAAATAGTATTTTTTGAAGAAGAAAAATTACTACAACACAATGGATAACTGATCCATTACTTTGAAGTTTAGTTAAGTCTCTGATTTTTAAAAAAATAATTGGTGCGCCCGGCGGGGATCGAACCCACGACCCCAGGCTTCGGAAACCTGTACTCTATCCAACTGAGCTACGAGCGCACATGTGTGGGGCACATCATAGGAAAAAAACACTGGTAGGTAAAGCACGAAATACGTACCAAGTGAGTTTAATGCTTAATTAAACAGCAGCTTGTTCTATTTTAGATGCGTTGTTGAATAAGCTGAATTGAATAATTAATAGAATGAAGCGTATGTGCTAGCTCATGAGGAGGAATACGTGACTCCTGTAAACTGGTAATCCATTGCATTTGGCACATTTTAAGTTCTTGAAGCGTTTTGATTTGCTCTATTTTTTGAATCAGTGGTTTTGCCATAAGGCCACAGTACTGGCTCAAGCTTTGTTTCATTAATAGTTGTATTTCTTCAAAAGAGAGTTGTTGAGCTGGAATAGATGGCTGGTCATTTTCTATATTTGGAGAAGTCACAGACGTTGATTGAGGAATCTGAATTTCTCCAATTAAATCATTACTTTTATTCTCATCAATATTTTTCTGATGTACTTCTTTAGTCGTTATAGATGTCTCTGGGGGAGATATTTGTTCGGTCAATTCTGAATAACTTTCGTTAGAAGTAGCAATGAGTTTTAAGTCAATGAGCTGTTGAATTAGCTCTGGTGGGGCAATCCGTTTCTTAAACTCGGGATCGAGGCTTTGAAAATCTTCATGGTCTATTAATAGAAGTAAACGTCTTTGTTTTGCATTTAACGTGATATTACGTTGTTGAAGCGCAACTCTTCCCAAATTGGTTCTATAAAAACCAGACATTGTATTTCCCCAATATAAAAAATGAAGCAGCCTGTTTGAATTTTTCTATCAAACAGTACCGTTCTTAATAAAATATAAATGGGGTTAACGATAAAACTCAAAAATGACAATATGATGAAGAATTTATGAATATCATCTATTTAAGTTAAGTCTTTAAAATGCGCTTTCTAGAGCCTTACGTAAATAGACATCTAGCTCGTCTTGACGTAGAAGCCATTGAATATAATCTTTTGGCAGTTCAGAAATTGCCGTACCTTTATGCTTGCCAAAATTAATAGTCGTGGGGATACGGGCTTCTTCAGAAACTTGGTAAAGCTCTTCAATATCTTGAATATTTAAATGATAGATAATATGCATCAAAATATTGGCAGTTAAAATAATGTCCGCATCGGCACGGTGTGCACCTTTGAGTAATTCTCGCGCTTTACTGCTGCCTTGAGAAATCATATAAATGAGTGCAGAGATGTTGTGAGCTTCAGCATCTGGCCAAGCTTTACGTGCTAAAGCTAGAGTACAAATCGGTTTGATATGAGATACATCAACGCCACAACGAGCAATGGCAGCAATATCATAATCAATGTTATGACCAATAATATAAGTCGTGCTATCCGGTAATTGAAATGTTTTATAGTGAGGCTGGTTTTCTAGGTCAGACTCCAAGATGTGGTGGACCGCCATTGCAGCATAAGAGATCGGAGCTCCCACCTGATAGAGCTGATCAAACAATTTGCTTTTATCTAAAGTGAGTTTACCCGCATTAAGTTCAATGGGAGCGTATGCAATTTCAATAGGCAAACCATTTAGTGTATGAGTTTCTGTATCTAAAATAATGGCTTGCATCTTTTGAACCTTTAAACAATTACAAGTAACCATCAATGTTAACAGTTGGCTATCTACTTTAAAACATGGAGTAAGGCTAGATAAGCTATCAAATGCAATTTATGTTAAAAAGTAGAAAATTTAGCTGCTCATTTTGATTAAATATCACTTGCGAAAAATGAAGATTAGGCGTAATTGTTTGTAAGACATTTAAAATGTTCATTAAAAAGTAAAGCACAACAAAAATCGAATTTAAGGGATATATCAATGAAAATGAAACTGTTCATGACCAGTGTTCTTAGCACAAGTTTATTGTTGACGGCATGTGGAGATGGAAGTAGTGATGACAGTCCGGCAACTACTGATCCATCTGGTGCACCAGCCAATAATATTCAAAACCCAGTGGTTAAGGTAGATGCTTATACAAGTACTAACTTAGGATCAGTTGCTGCTGAAAGTAGTATTTTAACTTATAAAATGTTAGGTCAAAGTGGACAAGAGGTGCAGGCAACCAGTTTAGTATTTACACCAACGACACCACCACCAGCAGGCGGTTGGCCAATTGTGGTTTGGGCACATGGCACGACAGGGGTTGCAGATGCATGTGCACCGAGTAAATCAGCGTTAACAGACAGTACTAAAGATTTAATTAGTAAACTCCTTGCAGCCGGTTATGTAGTGGTTGCTCCAGATTATGAGGGCTTAGGAACCGCAGGCATACATCCATTCTTAAATGTTAAAAGTGAGGCTTATTCAATTACTGACGCCGTGGTTGCAACACGCAATTATTTATCTCAACGTAATTTATTAACTTCGAACAAATGGGTCACCGTAGGTCACTCTCAGGGTGGGCATGCTGCATTGGGCGCTGCACAATATGCAAGCCGTGCACAGCTAAACTATAAAGGTACAGTAGCGGTAGCACCAGCTTCTAATTTAGGTTTCATTTTAACTGCAGGAGAACAAGCCGTTGCCAATGCAACTTTGGATAAAAAGATTCCGATGTATGCACAGCTTGATACATATACTGCTTTAGTTACAGCCGGCATCCGAAATACACAGCCAAGCTTTGATTATTCACAGGTATTTACTTCACAAACAGCAAGTACTGCACAGCAGGCAGAAACGATTTGTGCAGGGCCATTGGGCCAAGCCTTGGCAGTTAATATGCAAACCTACGCGGCAACACATAGCGGCACACTAGATGGTTTTACGCGTACACAACCTAACTTTATGGCTGTGCCAACCGTAAAAACATTCTTAGATAAAGATTCTCAACCTCTGCAGACAAAAGTATCTACACCAATTATTATTTATCAGGGGTTAGCTGATACAACGGTTCCTAAAGTAGCGACTGATATTTTGATATCTAATGCCACTGTCGTGGGCACAAAAATTAATAGCTATGTAACGGGTAACTGGGACCATGAGACGGCAATGAGCAATAATGTAGATAACATTGTTGGGAATGTGCAAAACTTGTTGTCAGCTCAATAAGAGTAATTGATATTTAAAGTTTTTTTGTTGTTTTGAGAAGCTAAATTTAACTTTAGAAAATTATTAAATAAAAGTTTTTTAAGTGTTTATAAATTATTTTAGATTTGATGGCTCATTTTTTATAAAAATTGAGCCATTTTTATTTAAAACTGAGCTAACTTGATTCTGTTTAATTATAAAGTTCATGCTACAATATGCCGCAATCTTAGCACGGCTTAAAAGCCCTAATTTATAGGACCCCCGCTAATGTTTGCCAATATTTCCATTTCTGAATTTGATCCAGAATTAGCTCAAGCTATTGCTTCTGAAGGTGAGCGTCAAGAAGCACATATCGAGTTAATTGCATCTGAAAACTATTGCTCTCCTGCTGTGATGGAAGCGCAAGGATCAAAACTTACTAACAAATACGCAGAAGGTTATCCAGGCAAACGCTATTATGGCGGTTGCGAGTATGTAGACGTTATTGAGCAAATGGCGATTGATCGTGCTAAAGAACTTTTTGGTGCCGATTACGCAAACGTTCAACCACATGCTGGTTCACAAGCTAACTCTGCTGTTTATTTAGCACTTCTTAACCCAGGCGATACAGTTTTGGGTATGAGCTTGGCTCACGGTGGTCACTTGACTCACGGTGCAAAAGTAAGCTTCTCTGGTAAAACTTATAACGCTGTTCAGTATGGTTTAAACTCTGAAACTGGCGAAATCGATTACGAAGAAGTTGAACGTTTAGCATTAGAACACAAGCCGCGTATGATCGTTGCTGGTTTCTCTGCTTATAGCCGTGTTGTAGATTGGCAACGTTTCCGTGACATCGCGGACAAAGTTGGCGCTTACCTTTTTGTTGATATGGCTCACGTTGCAGGTCTTGTTGCTGCTGGTGTATATCCAAACCCAGTTCAAATTGCTGATGTAACAACAACAACGACTCACAAAACACTTCGTGGTCCACGTTCTGGTTTAATCCTTGCGAAAGCGAATGAAGAAATCGAGAAAAAACTTCAATCAGCTGTATTCCCTGGTAACCAAGGTGGTCCATTAATGCATGCGATTGCTGCTAAAGCAATCTGCTTCAAAGAAGCAATGTCTGATGACTTTAAAGCTTACCAACAACAAGTTGTGAAAAATGCTCAAGCAATGGCTGAAGTATTAATCGCACGTGGTTATGATGTTGTTTCTGGCGGTACAGACAACCACTTATTCTTGTTATCTTTAATCAAACAAGACGTAACTGGTAAAGATGCTGATGCTTGGTTAGGTGCTGCTCACATTACTGTGAACAAAAACTCAGTTCCAAATGACCCACGTTCTCCATTTGTAACTTCTGGTATCCGTATCGGTACTCCAGCAGTAACAACTCGTGGTTTTGGCGAAGCTGAAGTTCGTGAACTTGCTGGTTGGATCGCTGACGTGATTGACAGCAAAGGTGATGAAAAAGTTATTGCTGATGTAAAAGCGAAAGTTGAAGCTGTTTGTGCAAAATTCCCTGTATATGCAAAATAATTTGTATGTATAAAAAAAGCGCCGTAAGGCGCTTTTTTTATATTAATTATTCCAACCCCCACCTAAAGCACGGATTAAGTTTACACTTGCAATGATTTGGCCACCTTTAAGCTGAGCTGCCAATTGTTCTTGTTGCAAAATAGTCCGGTCGGAGTCAATCACATCAAGATAGCTAATCGCACCTTCTCGATAGCGTAGATGAGACAGGTGATTTGCATGACGAGACGATGAGAGTGCTTGGTTTTGTGCCTGAATTTGCTGATCAAGAATACGTTGATCGGATAAACCATTTTCAACTTCACGAAATGCGTTTAGTACAGTTTGTCTATAGTTGGCGACACTTTCTTCATAAGCTGCTCGTGCTTGAGCAACGCCTGCTTTACGTTGTCCGCCATCAAATAATGGTAAAGACAAAATAGTGCCAGCGACTGGACCAAGCAAGAACGTACGGCTCGACCATTTACCCAACTCGCTTAAACTTGAAGATTCATAACCTAAGGCACCCGTTAGATTAACTTTCGGAAAAAAAGCTGCACGGGCAATTCCAATACGCGCATTATCTGCTGCCATAGCACGTTCAGCAGCAGCAATGTCAGGTCGTCTTTCAAGTAAACTCGAAGGTAAACCAGCCGGAAGGCGAATACTGTTTGTAGTTAAAGGTTGAATAGCTAAGCTAAAGTCAGCTGGTGGTTTTCCTAACAATACTGCAAGTGCATGCTCTGCATTAGCCCTACTACGAGCAATGTTCAGTGCATTGGTTTGAGCTGTAGCAAGTTCAGTTTGTGCACGAGAAACGTCTAATTCACTGACCAAACCATTCTTAAATCGGGTTTGAACGAGATCTCGTGTCTCACCAAGTAACTTAATAGTACGAGTATAAATTGCTTGTTCAGCATCAAGCTGGCGAATGAGAAAATAACCTTGCGCAACATCGGCCTGTAACGCTAAAAGTGCCGACTGATATAACGCTTCTTGCTGTTGTAGATCCGCTGTTGCTGCATTAACACTACTGGCGATACGACCAAATAAATCGAGCTCATATGAAACATTGGCTTGAGCACGCCATAAAGTTTGTGCAGATGTATGAGCATTGTCATCTAATCCCAATGAAGCAGGAGAGGGTTTTTGACGAGTTGGGCCAAAGCCAGCACCAATACTTGGCAAACGTTCGGCTTGTGCAGCCGAGCGTATTGCACGTGAAGCCTGAATATTGGCTGCCACCGCTTTAAGATTTTGGTTGCTGGCAATCGCTTGTTGTTCTAGCTCATTCAATTGAGCATCATTAAAAACACGCCACCATTCACCTCGAACTTGCTGATCGGCAGGTTGAGCAATTTTCCAATTATTGTCTTCAAGTTTTGGGTCAGACTCTTTAAATTTGACTGGAACTATCACTTTTGCAGGTTGATATTCCGGAGCCAAAGAGCAGCCTGCAAGAAGCAGGCTCCCTATGAGTGAGGACAATAACAAGCTTTGTTTTGCTGTAGTCATCAAATGTCCTCCTTAATGGTCATGTGGGGTAGATAAAGGCGCTTCATGAACTGCCGCCGAATGCAATTTATGTTTGCTATTCAATGTACGAATCAGGACATAAAAGGCAGGAGTCAGGAATAAACCAAAGAAAGTTACCCCGATCATTCCGAAGAACACTGCAACACCCATGGCATGACGCATTTCAGAACCTGCGCCAGTTGAAGTAACCAGTGGGACTACACCCATAATGAATGCAATAGAGGTCATTAAAATTGGGCGTAAACGTAGACGACTTGCTTCAACTGCTGCTTTAAAGGCAGTTGCACCTTGCATTTCGAGTTCTCGAGCAAATTCAACAATCAAGATGGCATTTTTACAGGCCAGCCCGACCAGTACCATCAGACCGATTTGGGTAAAGATGTTGTTATCTCCACTGGTGAGCCAAACCCCAGTGAGGGCAGCCAAAATTCCCATCGGCACAATTAGAATTACAGCTAAAGGTAAGGTTAGGCTTTCATATTGAGCAGCTAAAACCAAGAACACCAGTAATACGCTAATTGGGAATACCCAGAGTCCTGCATTACCAGCCAAGATTTTTTGGTAAGTTAAATCTGTCCATTCAAATTTGATACCACGCGGTAGAGTTTGAGCAGCAATACGTTCAACCGCAGCTTCTGCTTGGCTAGATGAATAACCCGGTGCAGGCCCACCGTTAATATCGGCTGATGTATAGCCGTTATAACGAATTACCATTTCTGGACCATAAGTTTGAGTTACATTCACCAATGAAGATAACGGCACCATTTGTCCGGCACTGTTACGGGTTTTAAGCTGCAAAATATCTTCAGGATTAGCACGGAAAGGGGCATCTGCCTGTGCTCGAACCTGATAAACACGTCCAAAGCGGTTAAAGTCGTTAACGTACTGAGAGCCTAAATAAATCTGCATGGTGTTGAAAACATCTGTTACAGCAACACCTTGTTGTTTGGCTTTTACACGGTCCAGATCTACGTTTAGTTGAGGTACGTTAATTTGATAACTTGAGAACATTGGACCCAGTTCAGGAGCTGATTGTGCTGCTTTCATAAAGTTTTGAGCAGCATCATTCAAGGCTGAATAGCCTAAGGTACCTCGGTCTTCAAGTTGAAGTTTAAAGCCGCCCATGGTCCCTAAGCCCATCACGGGTGGTGGTGGGAAAACCGCAATATAGGCATCTTGAATAGCTGAGTATTTCTGGTTGAGTGCACCAGCAATTGCATTGGCAGATAAGTCTTTAGCCTTACGTTCATCGAATGGCTTTAAGGTTACAAAGACAATACCGGCACTCGAACTGTTGGTAAAACCGTTAATTGAGAGGCCAGGGAAGGCAACAGCACTTTCCACACCAGGTTGTTTAAGTGCCGTATCACTCATTTTACGGATGACCGCTTCAGTACGATCTAATGATGCGCCATTTGGTAATTGAGCAAAGCTAATCAAATATTGTTTGTCCTGCGCAGGAACGAAACCGCCCGGAACAATATAAGAGATACCAACGGTTAAACCTAAAAGCGCAGCATAGACACCCATTGCCGAAGCTTTATGAGAGATAACACGACTTACGCCTTTACCATAGTTGTCCGACGCTCTAGTAAATACGCGGTTAAATAATGCAAAGAAACGTCCGAATACACGGTTCATAAGGCGTGTTAATGCATCAGGTTTAGCATCATGTCCTTTTAGTAACATGGCAGCTAAAGCAGGAGATAGGGTAAGGGAGTTAAATGCCGAAATAACAGTTGAAATGGCAATGGTCATGGCAAATTGTTTATAAAATTGCCCTGTTAAGCCTGTCATAAAAGCAAGTGGTACGAACACGGCAACCAGCGTTAAAGCAATGGCAATAATCGGTCCGCTCACTTCTCGCATGGCACGATAAGTTGCATCTCTTGGACTTAAGCCAGCTTCAATATTCCTCTCGACATTTTCGACGACCACAATGGCGTCATCGACCACAATGCCGATGGCAAGTACCATCCCGAACAGAGAAAGCGCATTGATCGAGTAACCAAAAGCAAGCATGAGCGCGAATGTACCAATAATTGAAACTGGTACAGCAAGCAATGGAATGATTGAAGCACGCCATGTTTGTAAGAATAAAATAACAACCACAACAACCAGTGCAATCGCTTCAAGTAAGGTATGAACAACCGCTTTAATACTGGCACGTACGAACTGAGTCGGGTCGTACACAATGTCGTATTTAATCGAAGATGGGAAATCTTTTGAAAGTTCTTTCATTGTGCTACGCACTTGATCAGAAACTTGTAAAGCATTAGCACCCGGTGCTTGGAAAATTGGAATGGCAACCGCTTGTTTATTATCGAGTAACGAACGTAAGCCGTATTGTGAAGCTGCAAGTTCAACACGAGCAACATCACCCAATCGGGTAACCGCGCCATCAGGGGCAGTTTTTAAAATAATATCTGCAAATTCTTGTTCAGTGGTTAAACGACCTTGAGCATTGACCGAAAGCTGCAAAGGTGAATTACTTGGCGAAGCACCAATGGTACCAGCGGCTACCTGAATGTTTTGTTCGCGGATTGCACTCACAATTTCAGTTGCTGTGAGATTACGTTGTGCTACCTTTTGTGGGTCGAGCCACACACGCATTGCGTAGTCACCAGAACCAAATAAACCGACTTCACCTACACCTTGTAAACGAGCCAAACGGTCTTTTACGTTGAGCACCGCGTAGTTACGCAAGTAGGTCATGTCATAGCGATTATCTGGTGAAGTCAGATGCACAACCATGGTTAAAGTAGGCGAGCTTTTTAAGGTAGTGACACCTAAACGCTGTACGTCTTCAGGTAAACGAGGCATGGCCTGAGACACACGGTTTTGAACCAATTGCTGAGCTTTGTCTGGGTCAATACCGAGCTTAAAGTTCACTGTAATGGTTAAGTTACCGTCACTGTTTGCCTGAGACTGCATATACAGCATGTCTTCAACGCCGTTGATGGATTCTTCAAGCGGAGAAGCAACAGTTTCAGCAATGACTTTCGGGTTTGCACCTGGATATTGAGCACGTACCACCACAGATGGTGGAACAACTTCGGGGTATTCCGAAATCGGTAATTTAAATACCGACAGTAAACCGGCAAGTAAAATCAGTACTGATAACACACCAGCAAAGATCGGCCGATCAATAAAGAATTTAGAAATATTCATATGTGATTAACCTTTTGCCGGAGTTGATGTTTTATCTGTTGGCTGAGGTTGAGGAGTAGTGCTGCTCGCAGTGATTTGCGCATTTGGCATAGGAACAAGATGAGGTGTAACAGGGTCACCCGGACGAATCCGCTGTAAACCATTTACCACAATACGATCACCCGCTTGTAATCCGCTATTCACGATTTGCAAGCCATCTTGTTGGGCACCGAGTTTTACTTCGCGGTAAGCAGTTTGATTTTTCGCATCAACTACTACGACAAAACGTTTATCTTGATCGACTCCAACTGCGGTTGGGCTAATCAAAATTGCTGAACGAGGTTGACCACCACCTAAACGGATGCGTGCATATAAACCCGGCAATAAAACTCCGTTTGGATTGTCAAAGGTTGCGCGGACACGAATCGTACCTGAGGTGGTATTTAAGTTATTGTCGATTGAATTGATCGTACCTTCGCGAGTAAAACCTGTTTCATTGGCAAGTCCCATATAGACAGGAACTTGTGCTGAGTTACGCTGGTTGCTGATGTATTTTAGGTAAGTTTGTTCATCAACATCGAAAGATGCGTATAGGCGTGATACTGATACTAAACTTGTTAAAACCTGTGCGCCGTTACCTGCAGAAACCACATTACCAACGGTTACTTCGGCGCGGGAAATTCGGCCGCTGACTGGTGCAGTAATACGAGTGTATTCCAGATTTAAACGTGCAGATTGAACGGCTGCTCTAGCGGCTTGAAGGTTAGCATTGGCTGATCGTGCATCATTTTCTGCCAAATCTAACTCTTGGCGAGAAACAGCATTACTCTGAATTAAACGTTGAATACGAGAAAGGTTAGAACCCGTATATGTTACTTGTGCCTCAGCCGAAGCAAGTTGAGCTTTGGCTCGATTGAGTTCTGCTTCGAAAGGACGCGGGTCAATGGTAAATAGTAAATCGCCTTTTTTAACAAGACTGCCATCTTTGAAGTGTACGGAAATGAGTTTACCTGAAACCTGTGGCCGAATATCGACTTGATCGATTGCTTCTAAGCGACCGGAATATTCTTGCCAATCGGTAATGGTTTTGCTGATGACATTAGAAATATCAACAGTTGCAGCTTGTTGGGCACTGGTCGGTGCAGCTTTTGCATCGGCATTTTCATGTAAAAACATAAAACTGCCCCCTGTAGCCAAAATAGCGACAAAGATGGCAGACAGTGCGAACTGTTTGCGAGAAAATGACATGAGGTGCTCCTAGTTATTTGGATACCTGTTTTCAGACTTTTAGTTTTGGTCCGTATGGGAGAAACAGGGTTTATGGGATGGACGGAGCATAAAAGTTTGTCAATCACGAATAAATATATTAAATTCGATAACACTATTCGTATTTTTATAACAATTGATGTGTTTGATTAAATAAATGCATTGATAGGAGTGTGTGTGTGGATCTATTTCATGCCATGAAAGTATTTAACAAAGTTGTCGAAACAAATAGTTTCAGTTTAGCGGCTGACAGTTTAGGCCTACCGCGTGCTTCTGTGACTACAACCATTCAGGCTTTAGAGAAACATTTACAAGTTCGCTTATTAAACCGCACCACTCGTAAACTCAGTTTGACACCAGATGGCGCGGTTTATTATGAACGGACCGCGCGAATTTTGGCCGATGTCGAAGACGTAGAATCAACTTTTCATGATTCTGAACGAGGACCCCGAGGACGACTGCGCATTGATGTTAAAGCTTCAATTGGGCGGTTGATTCTGATTCCGATGCTGTGTGATTTTCATGCCAAGTACCCCGATATTGATTTGGTGATTGGCATGAGTGATCGTCCAGTCGATTTAGTTCAAGATGCGGTGGACTGTGTCATTCGTATTGGTCAATTGAAAGATTCAAGTTTAGTTGCACGTCGTATCGGAACAATTCAGTGTGTGACAGTAGCTGCGCCACGTTATTTGATGGAACATGGCGAACCAAGAACCATTGAAGACTTACAAAAACATCAAGTGGTACATTATTTTAACAGCCGTACCGGACGCAATATCGATTGGGATTTCATGGTGAACGGTGAAATTCATAGTGTCGGTGTGAAGGGACGTGTTTCTGTTAACGATGGCGATTCATATATTGATTTGGCAGTACAAGGTTTTGGCCTCATTCAATGTCCATATTACATGGTGGCAAAACATTTAGAGTCTGGTGCTCTTAGAGAGGTGTTGACTGAATGGTTACCTGCGCCTATGCCAATATCAGTCGTTTATCTACAAAACCGTCATTTATCGCCTAAAGTCCGTGTATTTGTAGATTGGGTAGCCGAATTATTTGCAGGTTGTCCATTGCTGAGTGGTTGCTCAATGTCATTAGATCAAAAATGTGAATTTACCAGTGCCAAAGAACATAACCATGAATACACCATTCGGACATTGGTTGAAAATGAAAATATGGCAGAGGCTTACACACTCAAAAACTAACTTAAAATTTGAGTGATTTTTCAACATTTAATGGGGTAGTACGATCAGCTGTTTTGATATCTTCATAAATCCTTAATTTACTGGTATAGAAATTGCAATTATTACGGCAGAAGAGTAATTTAGAAATTGCTCAAGTTTTTTTATCACCTTATTTGGATTTTAAGGAGAAGCTTCAATATGGCAAGCTTTATGAAAAAAATGTTCGTTTCAACAACCTTGGTTTTGGCTGCTGTTGCAACGAATGTTCAAGCAAAGGATTGGAAGGTGATTCGTTTTGGTACTGAGTCGTCTTATGCTCCATTTGAATATAAAACACCAGATGGCAAATTAACTGGTTTTGATGTTGATTTGGGTAATGCCATTTGTGCAAAACTCAAAGCTAAGTGTGTTTGGGTTGAAAACTCTTTTGACGGAATGATTCCGGCACTTAAAGCGAAAAAATTTGATGGCATTCTTTCATCAATGACAGTGACTGATGAACGTGCAAAACAAATTTTATTTAGTAGCAAAATCTACAATACGCCAACGCGTATGGTTGCAAAGAAAGGCTCACCGTTATTGCCAACGCCTACTTCATTGAAAGGTAAGCGTGTAGGGGTACAACAGGGCACAATTCAAGAAACATATGCTAAAACCTATTGGGCTCCAAAAGGTGTGAGTGTTGTACCTTATCCAACTCAAGACTTGATTTACCAAGACATGATGTCTGGTCGTTTGGATGCAACTTTACAAGATGCAATCATGGTTGATGGCGCTTTCTTAAAACAACCAAAAGGTAAAAACTTCAGTTTTGCTGGTGGCAATGTGGTTGATGTCAAAACACTAGGTGTAGGCGCAGCTATTGGTTTACGCAAAGAAGATGCAGATTTGAAAGCGAATATTGACAAAGCTTTAGCTGCAATCATTGCTGATGGCACATACAAGAAACTCGAGAAAAAATACTTCTCTTTTAGCATTTACTAATGATGTGAAAAATGTCGGCTGAGTGCCGACATTTTTAAATCTATTCTCATCTCATCAATATTAGATATTGTTTTTAAGGAGAAGATGAGTCATGTCTTTGTCTGGCTATGGGCCACTCCTTCTCAGCGGAACATGGATGACCATACAGCTTGCGCTGTTATCACTCTTGCTTTCTGTCATTATTGGCTTAATTGGTGCGAGTTCAAAACTCTCTAATATTAAAGCTTTACGTTATATTGCGACCGCCTATACCACGCTCATCCGTAGTGTGCCTGACTTAGTGATTATGCTGCTGTTATTTTATAGCTTGCAGTTGGGTCTAAACCAAATTACTGAAGCACTGCAAATGGACCAGATTGATATCAACCCATTTGTGGCTGGTGTGATTACTTTAGCGTTCATTTATGGTGCATATTTTACCGAGACCTTTCGTGGTGCATTTCAATCGGTTCCAACGGGTCAAATTGAAGCAGCAATGGCCTATGGGATGACGCCGTGGCAGGTTTTTCACCGTGTATTATTCCCTCAAATGATGCGTTTTGCACTGCCTGGCATTGGTAACAACTGGCAAGTTTTGATTAAAGCGACCGCACTGGTTTCTATTATTGGCCTGACTGATATTGTAAAAATTACACAAGATGCGGGTAGAAGTACCATGCAACTGTTCTTTTTCAGCATCGTCGCTGCTGCCATTTATTTGGCAATTACCACCGTGTCCAACCTGATTTTAATGTGGCTTGAACGTCGTTATTCTGCTGGTGTAAGGAAGGGACAATTATGATTGAAATCCTTCAACAATATTGGCAGGCATACCTTTGGACCGATGGCCTACAAATGACCGGTGTCGCGATGACTGCTTGGTTATTGGTGCTTTCTATTGGTATTGGCTTTGTGCTTGCTGTGCCTTTATCACTTGCACGAGTATCAGAAAATATCTGGTTGCGTGGTCCAGTTTGGTTGTTTACTTATGTGTTTCGTGGAACACCACTGTACATCCAATTGTTAATTATTTACTCGGGCATTTATAGCTTTGATTATGTCCATGAACATCAAGCGCTCGATGCATTCTTTCGAGAGGGCATAAATTGCACCATTTTGGCATTCGCGCTCAATACTGGTGCATATACAACTGAAATCTTCGCTGGAGCGATTCGCTCTATTCCACATGGTGAGATTGAAGCCGCCCAAGCTTTTGGAATGTCAAAATGGAAACTCTACACACGTATTATCATCCCATCGATGTTACGCCGTGCTTTACCGTTTTATGGTAACGAAGTCATTTTGATGTTGCACGCGACAACCATTGCATTTACAGCAACTGTTCCTGACATTTTAAAAATTGCGCGTGATGTAAATGCGGCAACCTATGACACTTTCAATGCTTTTGGAATTGCCGCGGTGTTATATGCAGTGTTGGCATTTATTTTGATTTGGATATTTCGTAAGTTGGAAAAACGTTGGTTGGCATTTTTAAAGCCATCGAATCATTAGGAGACATAAATGGAACACGTTGCAAAACTAGTGATTCGTGATTTACACAAAACATTTGGCGATCATGAAGTACTAAAAGGGATATCACTTGATGCAAATGCTGGCGATGTAATTAGTATTATTGGTTCATCGGGTTCAGGTAAAAGTACTTTACTCCGCTGCATTAACTTTTTGGAACAACCGAGCAATGGCACGATTAAGCTCAATGGTGAAAAACTACGCACAGTCTTTGATAAAAAAGGCAATTTAAAAGTAGTTGAACCAAAGCAACTACAAAAAATGCGTACGCAGCTCATGATGGTGTTTCAGCATTTTAATTTGTGGTCTCACATGACAGTGCTGGAAAATGTAATTGAAGGGCCGATTCACGTACTTGGGGTAAAACGTGCTGAAGCAGAAGAGCGTGCACGCAAATATCTACGCAAAGTTGGATTACCTGAAACTGTTGAAAGTAAATATCCGGCATTTTTATCTGGTGGTCAGCAGCAACGTGTAGCGATTGCTCGTGCTTTGGCTATGGAACCAGAAGTTATGTTGTTCGATGAACCAACCAGCGCGCTTGATCCAGAGTTGGTGGGTGAAGTACTAAAAGTAATGCAGGGCTTGGCTGAAGAAGGACGTACTATGATTGTGGTGACACATGAAATGGGCTTCGCGCGTCATGTATCTAATCAAGTGATTTTCTTGCATCAAGGGAAAATTGAGGAACAGGGCCATCCTGATCAAGTACTCAATAACCCGAAAAGTGAGCGTCTAAAACAATTTTTGACGGGCAGTTTGAAATAAGCTGTTCATACCGAGTAAGATGAAATTTTTTATAAAAAGAGTTTCATCGTACTCGGTTTATTTATATTTTATAAATGGGTATTTTTAGAAAACACATTAATAATCACAATACCTGCAATCATTAAAGTAAGACCAATACAGGCTGCCAAGTCTAAATGCTGTTTGTAAAATATCCAGCCAATTGCAGAAATTAAAATAATACCCGCACCCGACCAAATGGCATATGCAATCCCGATCGGAATTGTTTTTAGCGTCAGGGATAATAAATAAAAAGCAATTGCATAGCCCACAACAGTAACGATGGACGGAATGGGAACAGTAAAACCTTGAGATGCTTTTAAGGCTGAAGTTGCAATGACTTCACAAGCAATCGCAATTGCTAAATAAAGATAAGACATGGGGAGCTACGCCAGAAAGAGTTTTAATCAATCTATATGAAATGTTGAAATGGTTAGACCAGTTTTAACGATTGTGCAATTTTTGGGGTACAAAAATACCAGTAAAACAAACTGAACTGATCATTTGATTTTATCATTAGCAAAGTGGCTTAAGCTATTTATTCATTTATTTAATCATTGATCTGTATAGTCATTTAAGAGGATCAGCCACCTTAGCCTGATCCTCGATAGACTTTTTAAGAGATAGATTCGCCGAGTATATTTAAATCCTTAAATTTCTCTAGCAGTTGCTCTTTATTTTCAATATGTGCAGGGTCTGGTTTTATGCAATCGATAGGGCAAACCGCCTTACATGTGGGTGCATCATAAAAGCCTACACATTCGGTACAACGAAGTGGATCAATTTCATAAACTTTGTTGCCTTCAAAAATAGCTGTATTGGGGCATTCCGGTAAGCACATATCACAATTGATACAGTCATTCGTAATCAAAAGTGCCATGTTTAACTCGCTGAATAAGCTAATGTTGAGGCAGTAATGTTTTCCTTAGCATGCGGCAAATTGCGTATGAGTAGGGCATAACTAACATCAACATCTTGTGAAAGTGGAATCTCAACAAAATGCCCCGAACCTTTAGCATCGGTAATTGGGTTACCTTTTAAATCGCGCATTTCGGTTAAAGTAAAGGTGATATTGCCTTGAGGCGTCATCAGCTCAAGTGAGTCGCCAACCACAAAACGGTTTTTAACTTCAATACGAATATAATCACCGTAACGCTCTAAAACCTCTCCACAAAATTGTTGGTAGTCAAAATGTGATGAACCATCGGCATAGTTTTGATATTCACTATGTACATGACGTCTTAAAAAGCCTTCGGTATAACCACGATTTGCCAAACCTTCAAGCTGGCTCATTAAGCTTGGGTCAAATGGTTTGCCTGCTAAAGCATCATCAATAGCTTTTCGATAAATTTGGGCGGTACGGGCACAGTAAAAATAGGATTTAGTACGGCCTTCAATTTTTAGTGAGGCAATCCCCATTTTGGTTAAACGATCTACATGTTGTACCGCACGTAAATCTTTAGAGTTCATAAAATAAGTGCCGTGTTCATCTTCTTCAGCCGCAAACATTTCTTCATCATTGCGTTGTACCAGCAGCGTTTGAGTCGAGGTTGTTTCTAATTGTGCTGATGAGCAGCAAGACTTTTCTGACTCATTAAGCTGAGTAACTGGAATCACATCTCCATTTGCATCTTCTTGGGCTTCATGCAACTTATAGTCCCAACGGCAAGCATTGGTACAAGCACCTTGGTTGGCATCACGCTTGTTCATATAACCGGAAAGTAAGCAGCGGCCTGAGTAGGCCATGCATAGAGCACCATGTACAAAAACTTCGAGTTCAATATCGGGTACGTATTGCTGGATTTCTTCTATTTCTTCTAAAGATAACTCACGCGATAAAATCACACGGTTTAGACCATAATCTTTCCAAAATTTAACAGTGGCCCAGTTAATAGCGTTGGCTTGAACCGATAGATGAATTTGCACTTCTGGAAAATGCTCACGTACCATCATGATTAAGCCCGGGTCAGACATAATGAGTGCATCTGGTTGCATGGCTATAATTGGTTCAAGATCACGAATAAAGTTTTTTAATTTGCTGTTATGTGGCTGAATATTCACTACAACATAAAACTTTTTACCCAAAGCATGGGCTTCATCAATTCCGATTTTTAAGTTGTCATGATCAAAAGCATTATTACGCACACGTAAACTGTAACGTGGTTGGCCGGCATATACGGCATCTGCACCATAGGCAAAAGCATAGCGCATGTTTTTAAGTGAACCTGCGGGAGAGAGAAGCTCAGTTTTCATAAAATAAAAGGCATAAAAAATATATGGTTTTATTTTATTAACTCCAGATTTGGGATTCAACCTACTGAATTAGTAGGGATTTGATCATTATCCTTTTGTACGGGCAGCATATTTTTTGCTAGCTCTCCTAAGCGCATCAAAGCATTTAACATTTTGGGATTTAACTCAAAACAAGCTGCTATACGTAAACAATGACTAAAACGTTTATCAGCTGAACACAAAATTCCCGGCATACATAAGATTTTTTCATCCATTGCCTGATGAAACAGTTCTAGTGTGTCAATTGATTCGGGGAGCTCTAACCATAAAATAAATCCCGCTTGCGGTCGACTGACTCGAGTACCGAGTGGAAAATAACGACATATATAAGATTTGATGGTGTCAATTTGTTGTTGATAGCGTTTTTTAAGATGCCTTAAGTGCAGGTCATAACCTCCATTCTCTAAGAAAAGCCCTAAAGTTTCCGTGAGCAAAGCCGGTTCAGCAACAGTGGTTGTTAATTTAATTTGCTGCACAATATTACGAAAACGCCCAGCTTCTAACCAACCAATTCGATAGTCGGGTGCTACGGTTTTCGTATAGCTACCACAGACCAAAACCCATCCATTTTGGTCAAATGCCTTAATGTTGGGTAAGAGCGGTTCAGTCAGTTGCAGTTCGGCGTACATCGCATCTTCAATGACGGGAACGTGAAATTGATTGGCTAGCTCTGCCACGCGACGGCGGTTGCTTTCAGGAATGCTAAAACCGAGAGGATTGTGTCCTGTTGGAATGGTTAATATGGCTTGTACACTTTTAGATTTTAACAGTTCTTCAAGAGCATCAAGGCACATACCTGTATGTGGCGAAGTCGGCACTTCTACAATTTTTCGGCCTAAATTATGAAGCAGTGGGTACAGGTTATGAAAAGTAGGGATCTCAAGAGCAATGCTGTCACCTGCTTGGGTGGTTGCCATAATCGCAAGACTTAAAGCTTCCATGGTGCCATGAGTGAGTACAATATCATCTGCTGAAAGAAACATACCAAGCTGTAAACTTCGCCTCGCAATTTGAGTACGTAAACGTATAGAGCCGGGCGGTAAAGTATAGTTTTTAAAAATATCTGGCTGTGTCCGTAAAACTTGAGCAGTTAAGCGTTTTAAGCGTTCAATTGGATAGAAATTTTCACCTGTAGGGCAAGCTAAGGCCAAATTGACATAGTCGGGGTCCATCTGCTTTTTAACAATTTGTGCGAGAAAACAGCTAATTCCTGAAAGAGATACTTTTTCTTCACTGACATAACGCTCTTCGAGCTCTAGTAAGTTTGAAGGTGCATGACAAACATAGTAGCCAGACTGTGGACGAACAGAAATCAATCCTTGATCTTCAAGCTGGCGATAAGCTTCTTTTACGGTGTTTATGCTGACCTGATAATGATTTGCACAGTCGCGAATTGATGGTAAGCGTGAACCAATAGGCTGCCTGCCATTCTGAATTTGAAGGGTTAGGTCATCACTCACTTTTTTATATTTGTACATGTCAATTCATTAAAAAGCCAAAGTAATGGATACACTTTATCGTGATCTTTTATTTAACTCAAATATTGTGATTACTTTAGATTTTTCGGTTTATTTATAATTTAAAATTAGAAACTGTGTCTGTTATTTTTCATATGAACTGATACTGTGACCATTAAAAATAAATTAGTAAGATCAAGAAATGGTGAGGACTTAAAAACCATATTTTTTAATATTAAAATCAGTAGGAGAGGTCTATGTCTGTTGTTGCATTTAAACAAGTTGATGTTTTTACTTCACAAGCATTTAAAGGAAATCCTGTTGCGGTCATTATGGACGCCAGCACCTTAACGTCTGAGCAGATGCAAGCCATTGCGAACTGGACCAATCTTTCTGAAACCACATTTGTACTCCCTGCGAGCGATTCACAAGCTGACTATCAGGTTCGAATTTTTACTCCACAAAGTGAATTGCCATTTGCAGGCCATCCTACAATTGGTACTGCCTATGCTTTGCTTGAGGCGGGTCTAATTAAAGCGAAAGAAGGTAAGCTGGTACAGCAGTGCGGTGCTGGTTTGGTGACTCTGACCGTGAGTGAATCAAGTCATATTTCATTTGAACTACCTAAGCCTAAAATTACTCCACTAGATGCAATGCACACTGAGAAATTAGCAGAAATTTTAAAATGTGAAATTAATACTCAGTGGAACGCTACATTGGTAGATGTAGGGGCGCGCTGGATTGTATTACAAGCTGTTAATGCTGAGGCTGTTCTAGATAGCCAACCAGACTTTGCCGCTTTAAAAGAACATGATTTAGAAATGAAAGTCACGGGTGCGACAGTTTTTGGTTTTCATGAAAATAATGATGAACAAAAACACATA
Source organism: Acinetobacter sp. ABJ-A23_2 (assembly GCF_044538765.1). NCBI lineage: Bacteria > Pseudomonadati > Pseudomonadota > Gammaproteobacteria > Moraxellales > Moraxellaceae > Acinetobacter > Acinetobacter sp. ABJ-A23_2. Next base: position 62,797 of record NZ_JBIUCP010000008.1, on the reverse strand, counting down.
GAAGTTCGTTCATTTGCCCCTTCATGTGGAATAAATGAAGATCCTGTTTGTGGTAGTGGTAATGGTAGCGTAGCTTCATTTATTCGTTATTATGGGATTCTTCCTGCACAAAATGATGTCGTACTTTCTTCACAAGGTGGGGCAGTAGGCCGAGATGGACAGCTTCAACTTGAATTGTATCAAGATAAAATTTTAGTGGGTGGAACCGCTGTTACCTGTATTGATGGCACAATCAAGTTATAAAACACATATAAAAAAACCGAGGACTTTACCTCGGTTTTTTATTTAGAAAAATCTTATTTTTCTACGAACGCACGCTCAATCACGTAGTCACCCATTTCACCCATACGAGGTGATTCAACTAAACCATGTTGGTCAAGTAATGCAGCAACATCTTTTAAGAATGCAGGGCTACCGCAAAGCATTGCACGGTCAGTTTCACGGTTGAAACGTGGCAAACCAATTTTTTCAAATAAAGCACCAGTTTCAATTGCAGTTGTTACACGGCCTTGAGTGTGGAAAGGCTCACGAGTAACAGTAGGGTAGTAAACAAGTTTGTCTTTAATACCTAATTCTTCAAAGAATTCATGGTTTGGTAATTCGTTTAAGATTAGGTCTTGATACGCTAATTCAGAAATATAGCGTGTACCATGAACAACGATTACTTTTTCAAAGCGTTCGTAAGTTTCTGGGTCACGAATAATTGATAAGAATGGCGCAAGACCAGTACCAGAAGATAAAAGGTATAAGTTTTTACCTGGTAAAAGGTCATCATGAACCAATGTACCTGTCGGTTTTTTAGAAACTAAAATTTCGTCACCAACTTGTACTTTTTGCAAAATCGAAGTTAAAGGACCGTCTTGTACTTTAATTGAGAAGAACTCTAACTCTTCTTCGTAGTTCGCACTTGCAATCGAATATGCACGCATTAACGGTTTGCCATTCACTTCAAGTCCGATCATTACGAACTGACCATTTTTAAAACGTAAGCTAGTGTCGCGTGTAGTTTTAAAACTGAAAAGGGTGTCATTCCAGTGGTGCACATGAGTAATGCGTTCAACGTTAAAAGCAGCCATTAAAGGTCTCGATCACGATTAAAAGAAAACAGATAGCTATTCTAATATAATTTCATTCCCGATAAACTGAATATATTTAATTGTGTTTATAAGAAAAAGTGATGATGAATTCTGTCACCCTTCCAATAGTCGGGCACATGTGCTCACCTTTTCGAGAAAAATTTGGTATTCCACGCCAACCTAATTTGGTCAATATCGAGTCTTATATTGAAATGGTAGAACCTTATAATGACTTATTGGCTTTTGAAGGAATTGAACAATTTACCCATCTCTGGCTCATCTGGCAGTTTCATGACAATAAAAATCAGGAGACTGCAACTAAGTTTCGGCCTCAGGTTCGCCCACCACGATTAGGTGGTAATGAAAAAATTGGTGTGTTTGCAACACGCAGCATGTATCGTCCAGCGCCTGTGGGTTTATCTGTAGTACGTTTAAAAAAGGTTGAAAAAGTCGGTAAGTCATTAAGAGTGTATGTTACTGGCAGTGATTTACTAAATGGCACCCCAATTTTAGATATTAAACCTTATATTCAATATTCAGATGCCATTGTTGATGCTCAAAGTGGCTATGCACAAGCTGAACCAGAACGAAAGTCGGTCATATGGTCGGAAAGTGCACTCACTACCCAGCAATATCTTTTAAAGAATAAAAAAATTAATACGCAATATCTTGATGAATTAGAACAAGTACTGGCTTTAGACCCTAGACCTGCCTATCAAGAAGACCCTGAACGAGTATATAAAATGAAATTTTCGAGTTTTGATATTCATTTTAAAGTGAATGATAATGTAATTACAGTTGTGGATATGGTGGAAGATACTTCGTGTGTTTAAAAGTAAGATTTAAAACCAATGTATGTTCATCCATAGCAGGCTAATCAATATTGTCATGTGAATCAGTTGGGCGGGAACAAAAGCAAGGGCGTAGTGTATTCCACCTGAAATAGCTGAGTTAATGCTCTTAGCAATTGCATGCACAGCAAAGCCGCCCATAAAAGCAATGAGTAGCGAGGTATTAGCGTTATTCGGTTCTCCTTGTACAATCACTGCTGCAATTGCTGCATGTATTTCAAACAAAGAAGCGAGTAGAGTCCCTGCAATTAAACCAGCATCTCCTAAATATAGACTTAGACCATAAACGCCTGCCTGAATGAGCGTAAGTGTTCCTGCAATAATGACAGCTTCTTTTAAGCTGAACATTCTGGAATCTAGCTCGGGTGAACTCGTACTTGGTCCTGCCTTATGTAATAAAATAAAAGCCCATACTGCTAAAAAAGCCAATGCAATGAGTGTAGGAAATATAATGAATTTGAACCATGCTAGGCTAATTCCAACTACAATAATTAAAGTCTGAATGAGTGTGGAAACGCACGACATCAATGCTGCACCTGCATTTGTTTTTGCATTGGCACGACCAGAACGGACTTCTAAACCTAGACTTGCGATAGTGGCTGTACTTGAAACGAAACCAGAGGCTAAGGAAGAGAGTAATAAAGCATTTTTCGATGACAAAAGCCGTTTTGCAATATGTGCGAGCGCTTGCACAAATAAAATTAAAGTCAGTAATTTTAAAATGACATGTGGGTTTAAAACTGGCCCCCAAAAAGGTTTATTGGGGACTAAGGGTAAGGCAATTAAAAGTAGGGCAAGTAAAAAAATCCCGTCACGTAATTCCGATTCGGTAATCCATTGACTGGCAATACCATGCATAGATTGTTTTGCTAATAAAATAATCGTCATGATGACGGCGAGTCCCGCAGCTAACGAGATATTCCAAATACAAAGCGCCCCTATAAAGTAAGTCATAATAAATGCGAGTTCGGTAGTCACGCCTGGGTCATTCGGCTGATTTTTAAGGGAGACAATGCTGATCGCGCCAATAAGTAGAGCGCCTACAATTCCAATTTCAGTACCAAATAAAAAGCAGATTGCACCAAGTAGGGAGCTAATTGCAAAAGAACGAAAACCTGCAAAGGTTTTATATTCATGTTTGAGCTTGCTTCTTTCACGTTCCAGACCAATTAATAAACCGCAGCCCAATGCAGCAGCAATGATAGTGATAAATTCTTCAAAAGATGCAGTTTGTAATGACATTGTCATTGGAAGATTCATGATACTTCCTCATTGGTTTATTGTTATATACAGGTGTTAATCATATTTAAATCATGTATTCATATTCAGTGTATGCTTTTTATTGTATTGAGCCTAGTCTCTTTTTTAATCAAACTATCATAATAAATATCTTTATAAATATGATCTATGCCACAAAACAATAATAAGTTGAGAATTGGTTTAATTAATTGAAGTTAAAAGGTATTTAAAAGCTGAATTTGGAAATTTTCATACCAGTTAAATCTAAAACATCTCTGCTATATTATAAAAATATATTGGGGATAACACATGAATGCACATGTAGAAATAGACGCACATTGGTGTCTAGAACAATTATTACAAGAAGGTCGTATTACTGAGCGTGACAAATTACTAGTACAAACGACAAATAGACAAAAAGATCAACTGAAATGGCATCCATTACAGTGGATTGCACATTTTAATTTAAAAGACCAACACCACGTACAAGCGCATTTAAGTTTAAACCGTCTGTGCCAATGGTTTGCCGATCGAGCACAATTACCTTTATTTGTGATCGATCCTTTAAAGGCTGATGTCAGCGCTTTAACTCAAGTCATGTCACAAGAGTTTGCGATTCGAAACCACATTTTAGCTGTAGAAGTCCATGCGGACCGAATTGTGATTGGTACCGACCAGCCTTTTAAAATAGATTGGTTAAACAATTTGGAACGAAGTTTGGCACCGAAAAAAATTGAACGGGTACTGCTTAATCCCGAACAGTTGCAACGTTATTTACGAGAGTATTATCAGGTTAGCCGGGCAGTAAACTCAGCTCAGAAAGATGCTGCGCATGACCGTGATAACAAAGGGGTAGAAGCGCTTTTACAACTTGGTGATAGCCAAAACCCTGATGCCAATGATCAACACATTGTAAAATTGGTTGACTGGATTTTACAGTTTGCGTTTGAACAAAGTGCCAGTGACATTCACATGGAACCACGAAAAGACAATGGTAAAGTTCGGTTCCGTATTGATGGCGTTTTACACACTATTTATAACATGCCATCAAATACACTAACCGCCGTGATATCCCGAATTAAAATTTTAGGGCGGCTAAATGTAGCGGAAAAGCGTAAACCGCAAGATGGTCGCTTAAAAACACGCACACCTAAAGGGCAAGAAACTGAACTCCGTTTATCGACCTTACCAACAGCGTTTGGTGAAAAACTGGTGATGCGTATTTTCGATCCAGATGTATTGGTACGCTCTTTTCAGCAACTGGGTTTTGATCAGTCATTGCTTCAACAATGGCAACGCATAACACAAAATAGTCACGGCATTATTTTGGTTACTGGGCCAACAGGTTCGGGTAAAACGACAACGCTATATTCTTCTTTAAAGCAACTTGCAACTGATCAAGTCAATGTCTGTACCATTGAAGACCCGATTGAAATGCTAGAACCTAGTTTTAACCAAATGCAGGTCAATAATGCAATTGATCTGGGTTTTGCTGATGGTGTGCGTGCTTTAATGCGTCAAGACCCCGACATTATTATGATTGGGGAAATTCGTGACCAAGACACTGCAAATATGGCTATTCAAGCTGCACTCACAGGTCATTTGGTACTGTCAACTTTACATACCAATGATGCACCGTCTAGTTTGACTCGTTTACACGATTTAGGCGTACAACCCTTTTTAACAGCAGCAACTATTTTAGGTGTATTGGCACAGCGTTTGGTGCGACAGCTTTGTCCGCACTGCAAGCAACAAACTCATATTAATGAAGATGAATGGCAACACCTAACATTTGACTACATTATGGAAATGCCCGAAAAAGTTTATCAAGCCGTAGGGTGTGAACAATGCCGACATACTGGTTATAAGGGGCGAGTGGGTATTTATGAGTTTATGCCTGTTAGTCTTGAGCTTAAGCATCTGATTGGTAGTCATGCGACATTAAATGAATTAAGAAGCCAAACTAAAAAAGAAAGTGTAGAGCCTTTGAGAATTGCTGGAGCGCATAAAGTCATAGAAGGGCTTACCACTTTAGAAGAGGTACTACGCGTTGTACCCTTAAATTAAATTTTTCTTAAGATTCACCTCATCTATGCTTGTTGTACTTATGCCATTCCAAGATGTAATCAAATAGGTGATTTTATGAAAATATTTAAAGTGATCTTGATGACTGCTGGTTTGGCAACTGCTGGCATGGTTATGGCAAATATACCTTTGAACCATGCAGCAATTACTCCAGCAACCGTAACGACTGTTAAGCAAGCTTTAACAGCAAAAGACAATACGCCTGTAAAACTGCATGGACAAGTGGTGAAATCTTTAGGGGATGAAAAATATCAGTTCCGTGATAAAACGGGCACTATTACCATTGATGTAGATGATGAACTTTGGCAAGGTCATCCTATTTCCCCAACGACTAATATTGGTCTAGTGGGTGAAGTCGATATAGACCTGAAACCGTTAAAACGTGTAGAAATTGATGTAGAACAAGTCCAGTTCTAACATTGGATTTTACTTATACGATTTATAGCCGCACAAATGATGCGGCTTTGCTTTTTTAATAAAGGCTTGGCAAGATCAGGTCAGAATATAATAGGAAAAATAGATGAGAATTTTGCTTGCAGAAGATGATCGCTCTCAAGCGGAAAGTATTCAATCTTGGTTAGAATTAGACGGTTATCAAGTCGATTGGGTTGAAAGAGGCGATTATGCCCTGACTGCCATTGAGCAGCATGACTATGACTGTATTTTACTTGATCGAGGCCTACCACAACTCGAGGGTGAAAAAGTTCTAACCACAATCCGTTATAAACAAAAAAATGTACCTGTCATTTTTATTACAGCGCGTGACAGCATTCAAGACCGAGTAGAGGGGCTAGATTTAGGTGCAAATGACTACTTGGTTAAACCTTTTAGCTTAGAAGAGTTATCTGCCCGTATTCGAGCTCAATTACGCAAACAAACTTTGAGCCAGCAATCGGTTTTAACATGGGGAGATTTACACCTCGATACTCAAGCGAAAGTTGTATTATTTGCTGGCAATTCGATCGATTTAACAGCAAAAGAGTTCCAAATCTTACGCAAGCTGATGGTTCATCCTGAACATATTATTACGCGTGATCAGTTAGAAGAAGCGCTCTATGCATGGGGTGACGAGATTGAAAGTAATGCGATAGAAGTTTTTATTTATCAACTTCGAAAAAAAATCGGAAGTAGCAGTATTAAAACCATACGGGGACTAGGCTACCGTATGGGAGATTTAAAATGAAATCGAATCGTTCCTCTTTGCAATCCCAACTGGTTAAAACCACGATGTGGAGTAGTGTGGTGGTGGGGTTATTGGCATTAAGTTTACTCACCATATTTTCGATTTATCACAACATGTCAGTGCAAGATGAAATCATGGATGAAATTTCAGATACCTTGCTGGTTTCTGATCTCTCTAAACATTCTATGAAACAGTTTGACGAGCTCAGTGATGAATTTGATATTCAATATGAATTATTAAACTCTGGTCAATTGCTTACTCATTCTCATACCTATCAACACGAACTTTTTGAACAAGGCAATTTATCAAAAGGTTTTTCATACTTTTGGTTTGATGGTCAGTTATGGCGTAGTCTGGCCACACAACAAAAAGATTCAGAGTTGCAAGTTGAAGTCTTTCAGCCCATGAGTACTCGTGTAGAAGAGGTACTTAAAGCTCTTGCTGGATATAGCGGTCTTATGGTTTTGTTCTGGTTATTACAATGGGTGATTGTAAGTTGGCGTACCGAACAACAATTGGCAGCTCTCAATCTACTCTCTAAACGTATTGCTCAAAAAACTGCATCAAATTTAGAGCCTATTCAAGACCCAGATGTCATTACAGAAATCCAACCTGTTATAGATGCTTTAAACCAGTTACTTGCAAGACTTCAAAGAGCACTTGTTGCTGAACAGCGCTTTACCGCAGATGCTTCGCATGAGTTACGTTCTCCGTTATCTGCCATACAAATGCGCCTTCAGGTTTTACAACGCAAATATCAGCATGTTCCAGAGCTTGACCAAGACTTTGAACGCATCCAAGAAGACGTTTCAAGAAGTACAAAAATTCTTGAAAATTTACTCCTTCTGGCACGTTTGGAGCCTAATGAAACAGAGCAACCGGAACTCTTTAAGAGTGTCATTGATTTAAACCATGTATTGGCTCGAGTAGTTGAAACTGTAAATATTGATGCACAAGCCAAACAAATGGTGATTGAGACAAATATTTTGTCAAATGAAACTAAAGTATTTGCGAATGAAGAGTTACTCTTTATTGCTTTTCGAAATCTATTTGATAACGCGATTCGCTATAGTCCTACTTTAGGATTTATTCATGTTGAACTTAGTCAGTCCCAGCAACAACTGAAAATTTCTATAGAAGACGCTGGAAATGGGGTAGATGATGAAGTTTTAAGACGTCTAGGACAGCGTTTTTTTCGGGTATTAGGTACGCAGCAGCAAGGGTCAGGACTAGGGCTCTCAATTACTAAAAAAATTATTCAACTCCATGGTGGGGAACTACAATTTATGCATGCAAGCCAAGGTGGTTTAAAAGTTGAAGTGACATTGCCTTTTAATTATGAAATACAAAAATAGCATGGTTGCCCATGCTATCCATTTTTTGTTTTCCCACGAATATTATTGAAACGCGAGGATCGTTCTTATTTAGTTAAAATGAGACGGTTATTGCGAGTAAGGCGTAAGCGGTATTCCTCGCCAGCATGCATAATTCGAATTTCACGACCTAATGCAAATAGGTTGTTAGAATGTAGCATTGGTAAGGCATGAGCTGAGTCAGTGTTACGAGTAAATAAGCTAAAAGGTGCGTTCATTTGTTGTGCTCCGTGGTATATTCTTGAACGATTTAAATGATAATCATTATCGAATAGATCTGTCAATGAGATTTTAAAGAATTTATAAATTGATAAAATTTGCTTACACTTGAGAAAAATTTGAGTGAGTAGAACAATGCCTAAACCGATCGTCGATGTCGCAATAGCCATCTTAATTCATCGCGGAAAAATATTAATTGGATGGCGTGGAGAACAGCAGCATCAAGGTGGAAAGCATGAGTTTCCTGGAGGAAAGGTTGAGCAGGGTGAAACACCAGAAGAAGCTTGCCGCCGTGAAATTTATGAAGAAGTCGGTATTGGTTTAAAAGATTGGCATCAATTTGATTATATTCACCATGAATATGATGACATTATCGTCAACCTTCATTTGTTTCATAGCTATGTGCCTGATGAATTATTAAATCTTATTCATCAGCCTTGGACATGGTACACACGTGAACAGTTACTTCAATTAAACTTCCCGAAAGCCAATAAAGACATTATTAAAAGATTGTATTGGCCGCATTTTATTAAAATTAGTCCCACGCTGACTCCAGCCGAAAATGATGACACTTTAGTGTATTGGCGTAATGAAAAAGAGAGTTTTGATCAGGCAGATCTAGAAAAATTAGCTCTTTTAGATACAGATCAGCTTTCAAAATTAATCGTGAATATCGATGTTTGGCACAAGCTAAAACCTGAGTTAAAAAGTCATATAAAAACGGTTCATCTTAAGCAGTCTCAATTAATGAGTTTGCATAAAGGCGACTTAGAGGTGGGAGTACGTTTTATTGCTGCTTGTCACGATGCAGTTTCTTTACAGCATGCTCAGCAAATTGGCTGTGATGCTGTTTTTGTAAGTCCTGTCAAAGTAACAGAAACCCATCCAGACGCTAGCGCATTAGGATGGGATCGTTTAACTGACTTGATTGAGAAATGCCAGATTCCCGTATTTGCTTTGGGAGGCATGAGTCCTGATGATTTAGCTACAGCACAGCAACATGGTGCGTATGGCTTGGCAGGTATTCGTAATTTTTAATAAGACATAAAAGTATTAAAAGCTAGAGCGCTTTTAATGCTTGCTGTGCTTCCTGAACAGTTTTTGGGTTATTCCGCTGTTGCCCAGCTTTTAAAATGGTTAGCCAAAGCTGTTTTTTCATTGCTTGGCTCTGAGCAAAGCTTAAACCACGTCTAGCAAGAGACTCAGCATTAGCATATTGCTGTTTATGATTTGCCGTGAGTGCAAGAAATAAATAAGTCTCAGCCGCCTGTGGTGCTAAACGCTGCGCTTGAAGGGCATAGCGCTCAGCCTCCGACCATTGCTGGTTTTTGTAAGCTTGCTCAGTTTTTTGCATTAACGTTTTAAAAGCAGGTAATTGGCTTCCATCATCATTAAAGCGTTGGGACTTTTTCTGCTGAGGAACAATCACTTGTAAACTTTTACGTTGAATATCTGGATGATCATAAGGTGTAATTTTTACACCAGACGGCGTCTCAGTATTCTTTTTCTCGGTAACAGGCGGTGTTTTCTCTTTTGGAGCTGAATGATCCGGTAAAGTTGTACAGCCGACCATAAGTACAGCACCAATATAAAAAACACCTTTCTTTAACATACCCTGTTTCCTGTCAACGCTTAGTTGTTATAACTACCACTAGAAATCACATGTGAGTTATTCGACAGATCTTGTTCCATCTGATTTTCACTCTCACGAATATAGCTATCGCTATTATCCGGTTGAGAAGCTGGTGCTGTGTTATCACTTTGTGGTGCGTATGTTGGATCAACTTGATAATACGGTGCTCCACATGGCGTAGCACGATGTGGCACTGTATGTGTCAGCATAGGGATATACATCGCACCAGCACACGCCTGTGCCGATAAATCACCTGTTGCATGGTCAATCCATTGCCACTGTACAGTGTCTGGCTGACGTAAATTTACCGGTGTTTGACGTAATTGTTTCATCACATTAATCCATACCGGTAATGCACCAGATGAACCTGTTAAGCCAGTAACTTTGTTGTCATCTAGACCTAACCATACTACAGCGACATGGTTACCCGAATAACCGGCAAACCATGAGTCACGTGTATCGTTAGTCGTACCTGATTTACCAGCCAGTTTTAAAGCAGGAGGTAAGCTGTTGTACGCTGCGCGGCCCGTACCTGAAGACATGACCTGTTGAAGGCCGTAGTTCATGATATAGCCAACCGAAGGGTCAATGGTTTGTTGTACGTTTAAACCATAACGATCAAGTAAACGGCCATTTGCATCTACTACAGAACGAATCGCACGGGTTGGATATTTGAAACCACCTGTAGCGAAGTTTTCATAAATACCGAGTACTTCCATTGGTGACATATTAACTGCACCAAGGAAAATAGAAGGGTAGGCGGGAATTGGTGATTCAACGCCAAATTTTCTTAAGTTGTTGGTAAATGTAGATAACCCAAATTCTTGACCTATACGAACAGCAGAAAGGTTATAAGAGTTTGCTAAGGCTTCACTTAAACTTACAATGCCATGACCACCGCCACTATAGTTTTTCGGTGTCCAACTTTTACCGCCGTCTACAGGAATACTGATTGGTGCGTCTTCAATTTTACTTGCCCAGTTATAACGGCCAGACTCAATTGCACTTAAATAAATCACTGGCTTCAATAAAGAGCCGACTTGACGTTTTGCATCTAAGGCACGGTTAAAGCCAGTAAAGTCTTGAGTTGAGCCAACGGCTGCAATTAACTCACCATTTTCAGGATGTGCAATCAGTACAGCACCTTGCAAGTTTTTCAAGCGGGCAGGGTTGCTTTGAGTCAGACGTTCTACAGAAGCTTTAAATGCATCTTGAACTTGAGTTTGAGCAATAGGGTCCAAGGTCGTAAAAATACGTAATCCTTGATTGGTTAAATCACTTTCTTGATATTCGGTACGTAACTGACGACGCACAATATCTAAGAAGTCAGGGAATTTTGCAGGACCTAAGCTTGGTTTGCTTAGCACATTTAAAGGACGTGCAATTTCAGTTTCATATTCTGCTTGAGTTAAATAACCCATAACACGCATGTTATTTAAAACTGTATCACGACGATTTTTTGCTCCTTCAGGATTTTTCCAAGGGTTATATAAAGATGGACCTTGAACCAAACCGACTAAATAAGCTTGTTGCGCGACATTCAGTTCACGAAGTGGTAAACCAAAATAAAACTGTGAAGCCAAGCCATAACCATTGATTGAATAGTTACCGTTTTGGCCTAAATTTACTTCATTTAAATAAGCTTCTAAAATTTCATCTTTGCTGTAATGCAATTCAATGAGTAAAGCCATTAGGGCTTCATTCACTTTACGTTTTAATGTGCGTTCAGGTGTTAAATAAAAATTCTTAACTAACTGTTGTGTCAGGGTTGAACCACCTTGGCGACGTCCTCCAGTTACATTACTCACCAAAGCACGGGCCGTACCACGAATTGAAATACCGTGATGGTGGTAGAAATTACGGTCTTCTGTAGAAATTAAAGCTTCAATAAGTGGTTTAGGAACATTATTGAGTTTGATTAGAACGCGGTCTTCATTATGCTGAGGATAAATCCCCCCAATGAGCATAGGTTCTAAACGAGCCACACCTGTCGAAGAAGGTTTGGTACTGCGTACCTCCGCAATTTGGTCGTTTGCAAAGCTAAGTTCTAAAACTTGTTCAGGTTCTACACTATCACCATAGTCGAAACCGCGAGTATGTACATACATGTTGCTACCTTGAGCAACAAAGGTTCCAGACTTGTCATAATTACTTGAAGTTTTGTAACCTAATAATTTTAATTCTTGGGTAAAATTTGCTTGAGTAATAGGTGCATTATTATAAATTTCCAAAGGCCGAGCGAACACTTTGGCAGGAATGTCCCAGCGCTGTCCTTCAAATTTTTCACGGATAATATTATCTAAACGAATCAGATAGATACTAAGAGCAATAAAAGCACCAATCACCAATATGGAAAAAATTAGTGCGAAGAAACCGATACCACGTTCAAACTTCATATAAATGAGATAAAACCCTAAACAATACGTTAATGATGCGATAGCTTGTCATCAATTTGCAATGATAAAACTGTGAATAAATGGAAAACTTAGATTGAATTTTACAGCATCTTGTTGTTATGTTTTTTTAAATTAATCAGGTTAATGTTATGATAGCGTAGAATCGCAGCGGAGCTTACTCATTCGTGCAAATTTCACATAAGTCCTTCAGAAACGTCGGGTTAATTGGTCGACCGGATAAATCATCAGTTGTAGAAACACTATGTTTAATTCATGACCATTTGCTAAGTTTAGGCCTAAACCCCATTTTTGATCAGGAAACTGCCGAATTAGTGCCCTATGATCATGCACAAGTTGTTAGTCGTCACTTATTAGGTGAAGTTGCTGATCTGGTGATTGTAGTCGGTGGAGATGGTTCTTTACTTCATGCAGCTAGAGCTTTAGTTCGCTACAATACACCTGTCATTGGTATTAACCGTGGGCGTTTAGGATTTTTAACCGATATTAAGCCTGCGGAAGCTATTTTTAAACTTGATCAGGTATTACAAGGTCATTTCCAACTTGATCGCCGTTTCTTGCTTGAAATGGAAGTACGTACCAATGGCGAAGTCATTTATGACGCAATTGCTTTAAATGATGTCGTACTACACTCAGGTAAGTCGGTACATATGATCGACTTTGAACTCAATATTGATGGTCAATATGTTTACCGTCAGCATAGTGATGGTTTAATTGTGTCGACACCGACAGGATCAACTGCTTATGCATTGTCGGGTGGTGGTCCAATTTTACATCCGAGTATGGATGCGATTGCATTAGTCCCTATGCACCCCCATACATTATCTTCACGCCCAATCGTAGTCGGTGGGCAAAGTGAAATTAAAATTGTTATTCGCGAAAATCGAGTGTTACCGATGGTGAGTGCAGACGGACAACATAGCGTATCGCTCAATGTTGGCGACAGTTTGCACATCCGTAAACACCCATTTAAATTAAGTTTATTACACCCACCAGGTTATGATTTCTATATGGCTTGTCGTACCAAACTGGGTTGGAACCAAGATTTTGAATCTTTTCAAAGAGATGAATCATGAATATTGAACAAATGCTATCTGTTTTAAACCCTGAAATTGTAGAGCGTTTAAAAACAGCAGTAGAAATTGGTAAATGGCCAAATGGTGTTGTTTTAACGAAAGAACAGCGCGAAACATGTATGCAAGCTGTGATTGCTTGGGAGTTAAAGAACTTACCGGAAGAGCAGCGTAGTGGTTATATTGACCGCGGAACGAAAGAAGAGGGTGAAGAGTGTGATGATGATCATCACAAGCAAGAACCTGAGTTTAAACCGATTCGTTTTGTTTAATTTAGGAAGCTCAGTGATTACTGGGCTTTTTTTATGTTTATCAACATATAATAAAGAAACATATGAAACGTTTAAAACCTGTTTACGTACTATTATTTCTCATATTGTTTAGTGGTGCTGCATTGGCCAAACAGCCTATTGAATGTTTACTCAATGTGAAGGTTATTGCGAGTCAGAAATACACTTCCCCTCAAGCTAAATATACAAGTATAAAGAATGACGGTTATCCCATGTTATTGATTGGGATTCAGGTGCTGGGGTCGCAAACAATACGAAGCTCCCAAAAGATCAAAGCGCATCATTTATATTGTAAGACACTTATTGGTCAACAACGAGATGCTTATCTTTCAGGTCCCTACGCTTCTAATAAGATTACAATCAAAATAGGTGATCATTTGAAACTAAGAAATATTCATTCTTCAGGTCAGGAATATCCATTTTGGCCAGACTTTTATTATGTTGAGCCTTAAAACCAAGGTTATCTGATATAACCTTGGTTATTCGTATTTTAGAAACGACTATTCCACAACGCTTTGGCTTTATCCATTGCTTCATCATAGCTATTGACTACACCCATGGTATATAACGCAATACCCATGGTTTCTGTTACTGCCATTTCACCATATTCATGATGCTGCTGACCAAGCCAGACAGCTTTAAATGTTGCCAAGTCTAACTCTTCTTCAATTGGGCTACGTTCAGGTGTAAGCTTTGGCAACTCATGTTCATAGAGTTCACCATTTTTAATACCGCAAATCAGTGTTTTAGCATCGGGGTTTCGCTCAAATTCACCGCCTTCACCTTTAATGACTGCACTATTTTGATAGCCTAAGCGAAGCGCACTATGCTGATGAGAGGTTCTATAAGCCGGATGGAATATCGCTTGTAAGGTTGCTTTCGCGTTAAATGGGTTAATGAGACGGGCTAAAGTATGAATAGGAGAGCGTAAACCCATGACATTTCTTAAAGAAATTAAATCACTTAAAACAGGTGAAATTACTTCTAAAGGTAAGTAAGCAAAATTCTGTTCGGCCAATTGTGTACGGACTTCTTGTTCAGAATGGCAAATTTTATAATCTAAATATTCTAAAACTTGTTCGCTATAGACTCGGTTAATTGTATGGCCAGAAGCGCCGTGCATAACGATTTTATAGCCATGATGAGCAAGTGTCAGGGCAGCCAATAAAAACCAAGGATAATGTTTACGCTTGCCTGCATAAGATGACCAGTCTAGGTTAACGTCTAAAGGTTGAAAATTAAGTTGGTCTTTGGTGGCTTGTACAAAGCCCGCAAGCTCATCAATAGACTCTTCCTTAACACGTAGTAGCATTAAAAAAGCACCCAACTGAACATCAAGAACTTCGCCTTTTAAAATCATGGTAAAAGCTTGATAAGCTTCTTCATAATTCAGTGATCGAGATCCGGTTTTCCCCTTACCTAAAATACGGACATATTGTGCAAAGGGATGTTCAGCATCTTTATAGATATTACGTTTAGTATTCATGTCAATTCAAAACAGTAAAAAATAAGGGGTAGGCAGCTCAAAATGAAATGTCTACAAGGACTTATCAATATGACATAAAAATCTGCTGAAAAAATATCAAAAGTGTTTCTCATACTAAAGTCTTAAGGCTGCATGAGTATTTTTTGTGCGTATTAGCCAAAAATTTAACCGAATCGTGATTTAATTCGAGTAAACTTTCATGTGCTTTTTTGAGCACTCATATCATAATTTTCTGTGATTCTCCTATATCTTCAGCTTTTTATTGAAAAAGTAAGAGGTTATTTCTGGCTACTCAAAGTGGTTGGAAACTTCAGGTATTCTCCTGTTTTAGAAAACAGCTTTTTTGTTTTCGTTGAGGTAGTAGGAAGGTTTTTTGTTATTAAAAAACCGTTTCCCTTTTGCGGTGTTCATGTGAAAGGTTAGGGCTGTGTATTCGTAAAGAATAGACGTTTCATTTTGATATTTCCAACGGACTTGGAAATATAGATTGAAGTAAAGTTATGGCTAAAAAACCGATTTATAAATCACTTTATTTTCAGGTGATTATTGCGATTATTGCGGGTGTTTTGGTAGGGCATTTCTCTCCAAGTACAATGCAAATTGTTAATGGTGTCGAACATCATATTCCAGGTTTAGGTGAGCAACTCAAGCCATTAGGTGATGCTTTTATTCGTTTGATTAAAATGATCATCGCACCTGTTATTTTCTGTACAGTGGTCAGTGGTATTGCTGGTATGGAAAGTATGAAGTCAGTTGGTAAAACTGGCGGTGTTGCGTTGTTATACTTCGAGATCGTTTCAACAATCGCACTTCTGATTGGCCTTGTGGTGATTAACATTGCAAAGCCAGGCGTAGGAATGAATATTGATCCTGCGACTCTGGACACTTCAGGTATCCAAAAATACGTCACTTCTGGTGAGTCACAATCTACCGTTGATTTCTTAATGCATATCATCCCAGATACAGTGGTGGGTGCATTTGCAAATGGTGAAATCTTACAGGTCCTTCTTTTTGCAATTCTATTTGGTTTTGCACTGCATAAGTTAGGTGATGCAGGACGTCCAGTATTAAAGTTAATTGATCAAATTGCACATGTGTTCTTTAACATTGTAAATATGATCATGAAGCTTGCTCCACTAGGTGCATTCGGGGCAATGGCGTTTACCATTGGTAAATATGGTGTGGGTTCACTGGTACAGCTAGGTCAGCTCATCCTCTGTTTCTACATTACCTGTTTATTATTTATTTTCTTGGTATTAGGAACGATCAGCCGTTTAAGTGGATTTAGCATTCTTAAGATGGTGCGTTTGATTCGTGAAGAACTCTTAATTGTACTCGGTACATCTTCTTCTGAGTCGGTCTTGCCACGTATGCTACGTAAGCTTGAAATCGCAGGTTGTGAAAAGTCTGTAGTTGGTTTAGTCATCCCAACAGGTTATTCATTTAACCTTGATGGTACTTCAATTTATTTGACGATGGCTGCAATCTTTATTGCTCAGGCAACAAATACGCAGCTTGATATCCAACATCAAATTACTTTGCTTTTGGTACTTTTAATTTCATCTAAAGGTGCGGCAGGTGTAACGGGCTCTGGCTTTATTGTTATGGCGGCAACTTTATCTGCTGTTGGTCATATTCCAGTTGCAGGTTTGGCATTGATTTTAGGTATTGACCGTTTCATGTCAGAAGCACGTGCTTTAACGAACTTAGTTGGTAACTCTCTAGCAACGATTGTGGTTGCGAAATGGGTCGGTGCATTAGATAAAGATAAACTAAATGATGCACTGAATAATCCAGATGAAGTAGATAGAAAAATGCTTGAGCAAAAAAGTGTAATTGCTGAGGCATCTCACTAATCATTTATCGTAATAAAAAAGGAGGCTAAGCTTCCTTTTTTATTGGCTGACTGAAAAGTACAGTTTAAATGAGCAGCTATGCCATGACAGTAACTAAAAAAATGATTAGCATGCACAGCAATGAGATTCGATAAAACAATAAAGCCGAAGGAAAATATTATGTTGGCATATGATGCAGATTTAGAATTATTCCGTGATAATTTTAAACGTTTTATGAATGAGCATATTGCTCCACATTACGACCAATGGGAACGTGAAGGAATTATGCCGCGTTCAGTGTGGAATCAACTGGGCGAAAATGGCTTTTTATGTGTAGATGTTCCAGAAGAATACGGTGGTTATGGCGTTCCAACTTACTATTCATTAATGTTAGTTGAAGAGTCTGCTCGAGCCGGTTTTTGTGCATTATCAACGGCTATTTCTTGTCACTCTGAAATTGCTGCACCTTATATTTTACATATTGGGACAGAAGAGCAAAAGCAATACTGGTTGCCGAAAATGGTAACTGGTGAAGTGGTTGGGGCAATTGGTATGACGGAACCGGGTGCTGGTTCAGACTTACAATCAATGCGTACCAGTGCCATTTTGCAAGATGACCATTATTTGCTAAATGGTTCTAAAACATTTATTTCAAATGGGCAACATGCTGACCTTGTGGTGCTTGCAGTAAAAACTGATCCTCAAGCGCGTGCGAAAGGGGTGTCGTTATTATTGGCAGATACTCATCTGGAAGGCTTTAAGAAAGGTACCAACCTAGACAAAATCGGTCTGCATTCTCAAGATACTTCTGAGCTATTTTTTGACAATGTTAAGGTTCCTAAAAACCAGTTACTCGGTCAAGCTGGACAAGGTTTTGCTTATTTAATGCAAGAGTTACCACGTGAGCGTACCGCTATTGCATCTACCGCAATTGGCGCTATTCGTGGTGCAATTGATTTGGCAACTGCTTATGTAAAAGAGCGTCATGCATTTGGGCAACCTATTTCACAGTTCCAAAATACGCGTTTTGTTCTGGCACAAGCAAAAATTGATGAGCTTGCTACAGCTGCTTTTTATGAGAGAAACGTTGCTCTATATCAAGAAGGTAAACTTGATGTTGAAACTGCAGCGGCGCTTAAAAGCTTCAGTACAGATATGCAAATGAAAGTGGCTGACAACTTGCTGCAACTTTTTGGCGGTTATGGCTATATGACTGAATATCCGATTTCACGTTTCTTTGTAGATGCTCGTATTCAGCGTATTTACGGTGGTACAAATGAAATTATGAAAGAAATCGTAGCGCGTGGATTAATTGGCAAAGCCTAATTAAATAGTTTCAAAAAAAGCCTACCTTTGAGTAGGCTTTTTTATATTACCTATTTGTTAGTTCGATGAATGACAGGATAGTCTTGTTGTTTCGGTAATTGCTGTAATGCATGATTGATCTTTCTTAAAAATTCATCGGCTTCATCTTGATGAAATGAATCTTCGGTGTATTCACTACGTTCTTGAAAGACGACACCACAACCCGTTATTTTCATATTTTCAGGATTAAATGACCAGTCATTTGGATTCTTTAAGTTAATGTTTAAATCACTTTCACAGCTTTTCCATAAACGTAAAAACTCATTTGATAATTCTGTTTTAAATCCTTGTGCAGGATAGACCGAGAAGCCTTTCATTTCGGGATTAGAAAACTGTATAAACATGTCTACTGGCATGCCACCCCAAATGATTGCAGTATCTGTTGGTAAAGTAATGCCTGATAAATTTTTCTCTTTTAAAGCATGTGATTGCTCAAATTTCTGTCTGAAATGTTGCGACTGATAGGTCAGTTTGGTTTGGGGTGGGATTGGAATGCCACGAACTTGATTGTTGATAGTGGTCATATAATACGGGGAATTATCAGTACCATTGCATCCTGCGATTATTGGACAACCGCCACAAGCCGTTAAACTAAAACTTGTAATACCCAGTAAGCCTAAAACAATAATTTTATTCATTCTATTTTACTGTTCTTATAACATCTTTAGGCAGTATAGCTAATCAAAGCATTAAGACGAGTTCAACTTTTAAAATAAACGAAATAATTATTTTAAAAGTTGAGTAATTTTTTATTCAGTAGTCTTGTGCTTCTACTCATCAATTAAAGATTTATAGCTTTCTAGGTTTTGATATGAAGCAAACATAAGTGCTTATGAGAAGAGAGGATACAGATTTGTCATCTATTGCTGAGTAGAGTTTTAAAAATACCGATAAGAAATAGGGTAAGTAAAATAATAAATGAAAATCATTATCAAATAAAGTAATCTTATAGACAGGTTCGAGAGCGATTAACGAAAAAAGCCAATACACCGATATTGCCTAACAAATCAAAGCCGACTATTGTTATACTCTCGTTTAAAAGATGATTTTGCTGAGGCTGCATTCCAATGATCAACGATGATCAAAACAAAACGACTTCTCTTAGTTTAGAACAAATTCGCGAAGATATTGATAGCGTAGATCAACAGATTCAAGAATTATTAAATCGCCGCGCAAGCCTTGCTGAAGCTGTTGCGAAAGCTAAATTTGCTTCTGAAGAGAATCCTTTGTTTTATCGTCCTGAACGTGAAGCACAAGTTTTACGTAAAGTTATGGAGCGCAATCAGGGGCCTTTATCTGATGTCACCATGGCGCGTCTGTTCCGTGAAATTATGTCTGCTTGCCTTGCTTTAGAAGCTCCACAAAGCATTGCATTTTTAGGGCCAGAAGGTACTTTTACTCAATCTGCTGTACTTAAGCATTTTGGTAAAGATGCAGTTGTTCGTCCATTACCAACTATTGATGAAGTGTTCCGTGAAGTAGAAGCGGGTAGTGCACATTATGGTGTGGTTCCGGTTGAAAACTCATCTGAAGGTATTGTGAACCATACTTTAGACTGCTTTAAAACATCGAATTTAAATGTGATTGGTGAAGTTGAATTGCGTATTCATCATCAATTCCTAGTCTCTGAAAATACGCGTAAAGACAGTATTAAACAGATTTATGCTCACCAGCAAACTTTGGCTCAATGCCGCCAGTGGTTAGATGCGCATTATCCGGGTGTTGAACGTGTTGCTTTAAACTCAAATGCGGAAGCTGCACGCCGTATTCGCAACGAATGGCACTCAGCAGCAATTGCATCTGACATTGCAGCAGGTATGTATAACCTTGAAATTTTACATAGTAATATTGAAGATAATCCTGAAAATACCACTCGTTTCTTAGTCATTGGCCGTGAAAAAATTCCACAAAGTGGCAATGACAAAACATCGTTATTAATTTCAGCACATGACCGTGCAGGTGCTTTATTAGAAATTCTAGCACCGTTTGCAAAACACAATATTAGCTTAACGAGTATTGAGACTCGTCCAGCATTACCTGAAAAATGGGCATATGTATTCTTTATCGATTTAGAAGGTCATATCGATCAAGAGAACGTTGCTGCGGCAATCAATGATATTCGTCCAATGGTGAAAGAGCTTCGTATTTTAGGTTCTTATCCTGCTGCTGTTCTTTAATCACTCATGTTGGAATAATGACATGTATCAAATAGAACATGTCATTATGCTTAAAAAACAAATTGTTCAAAGATTTAAATAAGTTTGAGCAAAAGCAAAGTTGAAGTTATGTCACAACCCCTATTTAAAAAAGTTGCATTTATTGGTTTAGGACTCATCGGGTCGAGTTTGGCGCGCGTTATTATTGCAGAAAAATTGGCGACAACTATTGTGGCTTCTACACGCTCACAGAAAACTTTAGAAGATGCAAAATCACTTGGCTTAATACAAGAAGGATTTTCTGATCCTGTAGAGGCTGTGAAGGGGGCTGATTTAGTTGTTTTAGCCTTACCAGTACGCGCAACAAAAAAAGTGCTCGAGCAAATTAAACCTTATTTGTCAGAAACCACGATTGTAACTGATGTAGGAAGTACAAAAGGTAATGTGGTTGATGCAGCAAAAGCTGTATTTGGTGAAGATTTACCAGCAGGTTTTGTACCGGGGCATCCTATTGCGGGTAGTGAACATACGGGTGTCCATGCAGGTAAGGTCGATCTCTTTGCAAATCACAAAGTAATTTTAACGCCGTTGCCAACAAGTGCAGAATGGGCTGTTGATAAACTGATTCAACTTTGGTCAGCTGCTAAAGCTGAAGTTATTTGTATGGATGTTGCCAAGCATGATGAGGTTTTGGCACATACGAGCCATTTACCGCACTTAATGGCATTTAATCTGGTCGAGCAACTTGCAAACCGTGAAGATAATCTTGATATTTTCCGTTATGCAGCAGGTGGCTTTCGTGATTTCTCACGAATTGCGGCTAGTGATCCCCAAATGTGGCATGACATTTTCTTTGCCAATAAAACAGCCATATTAAATGCTGTAGATGGTTTCGAGAAGCAACTTACCGTACTTAGAAAATTGATTGAAAACGAAGATTCTCATGCATTAATGGGTTTACTCGGCCATGCTCAGGCAGCACGTCAGCATTTCAATCATATGTTAGCCAAAAAACCTTTAATGGAGAAAAATAAGGTGACACAGCAATTCAGTATCTTACCGGGAAATAAGGCTTTTAAAGGTAAATTTACCGTACCGGGTGACAAATCTGTGTCACATCGCTCCATTATGTTTGGTGCTATTGCAGAAGGCACTACGCATGTAACTGGCTTCCTTGAAGGTGAAGATGCTTTAGCAACTTTACAAGCTTTCCGTGATATGGGCGTAAGCATTGAAGGCCCTAAAAATGGTGAAGTGACCATTCATGGCGTGGGTATGCATGGCTTAAAAGCACCAGCAAGTGCATTGTATATGGGTAACTCTGGAACAAGCATGCGTTTGCTTTCAGGTATGCTTTCTGCACAAAAGTTTGATTCTGTTATGACAGGTGATGCTTCGCTCTCTAAACGTCCAATGGAGCGTATTGCTAAGCCATTGCGTTTAATGGGTGCGCAAATCCAGACAACAGGTGAGAAAGGTACACCACCTGTCAGCATTACGGGTAGCCAGCAATTAAAAGGCATTCAATACGATTTACCGATGGCATCTGCTCAAGTGAAGTCGGGTATTTTACTTGCTGGTTTATGGGCTGAAGGTGAAACTTCGGTAACTGAACCAGAACCTACTCGTGACCACACAGAGCGCATGCTTCGTGCATTTGGTTATGATGTTAAAACTGAAGGCAATAAGATCTCTCTTGTGGGTGGCGGTAAATTAGTAGGTACTGATATTCAGGTTCCATCTGATATTTCATCTGCTGCTTTCTTTATGGTGGGCGCTGCAATTACTGAAGGTGCAGACGTTGTGCTTGAAGCGGTTGGTATTAACCCTACACGTACTGGCGTAATCGAAATTTTAAAACAGATGGGTGCTGACCTGACTGTTGAAAATGAACGTATTGCTGGTGGCGAACCTATTGCTGATATTCATATTAAAGGTTCACGCACGCTTAAAGGCATTCACATGCCGGAAGATCAAGTACCTTTAGCAATCGATGAATTCCCTGCTTTATTTATTGCAGCGGCTTGTGCCGAAGGGCAAACAGTATTAACTGGTGCGGCAGAACTTCGCGTGAAAGAGTCTGACCGCATTCAGGTTATGGCTGATGGCTTAAAAATCATGGGCATTGACTGCACACCAACTGAAGATGGCATCATTATCGAAGGTAAAGGCAAATCTGGCGATTGGTCACCAATCTTTGCTGGCGGCGAAATTGAATCACATCATGACCACCGTATTGCTATGAGTTTTAGTATGGCAGGTCTTCGTAATTCTGGTCCGATTACAATTCATGGTACTGAAACTGTGGCGACAAGTTTCCCAACTTTCACTGAGTTGGCGAATCGTGCAGGCTTAACAATCGAAGTTAGCCAATAACTTTTAACCTAACACATTTTATAATTGCTAACACAATAGCAACGGCAGCAGCGGGCTAAAGGCTTGGCTGCTGTTTGTTTATTGCTTATGCTAAGCGCAGATAATGATAAAAGTGTTAGGACAAAGGATGAAAAAATTACAATTTATTGCCAGTTGCCCACAACATGGGGTGCTTGATCATCCACCAAATGAATGCCATATCACTCAAGAATATGTAGCAGCTTTACTGTTTAAACAATTGGGGCATTATGGCTTTGATGCACAGCACATTGTGCATGAGCATGAAAAAGTAGAAGTGAGTATTGATAATCATCTTTTGCCATTATCGATTACTTGCCAGAAAACAGACCATGAAGGGCATTTGATGTGTGAAATCTCTGCCAATCCAGATGAGGAACAAGACTGGTTTGAGAAAATCGAAACACAAAGCATTATTCGTCAGCTTGCACAGGCAGTTGAAAATAGTTTGAAGGCTGATCATAGCTTTTCAGCATTTGAATGGAAAAACTAAGCGCACGGCTGTTAAGAGTTATTCATGAAGTACGGCTTTTTAGAAAAGTCGTACAATCTCTTTAGATTAAATATAAAAATACAAAATCTTTCCCTAAATCGCTACCTATCTATAATGCATTGTGTATATTGAAATTATTACGATATTTACATAATTAGAGTGTGGTTTTCATGACACAAGTCAATATTGCAGCATTATCTCCTCAAGTGGTTTGGCAGCATTTTCAAACACTTTGCACTATTCCTCGCCCATCGAAGCATGAACAGCAACTTCGTGAGTTTTTAAGAAACTGGGCCGAAAGTCGAAATTTAGAAACCTACGTAGATGAAGTGGGGAATTTGATTATTCGTAAGAATGCGACTCTGGGTAAAGAACATGTGTCTGGCGTTATTCTGCAAGGCCATTTAGATATGGTTACACAAGCCAATACTGGCACGGTACATGACTTCTTTAAAGACCCGATTCGTCCAGTTCTTGAAGATGGCTGGTTAATTGCTAAAGATACTACTTTAGGTGCTGATAATGGCATTGGGGTGGCTTTGGCTTTAGCTGTTTTAGATTCAAATGATATTGCTCATGGGCCAATTGAAGTTCTTTTAACAGTTGATGAAGAAGCAGGTATGAGTGGTGCACGGCTTTTACAGGCAGGTGTACTAAAAGGGAAGTGGCTATTTAATATTGATACAGAAGAGTGGGGCGAGTTGTATCTCGGATGTGCTGGTAGTATTGATGTTGAAGTTGAGCAACCGCTTAATTATGAACCAATTCCTGAAAATTTGAATATTGTTAATATTCAGGTGGCTGGTCTTAAAGGTGGCCACTCTGGCGTAGATATCCATTTAGGACGTGGTAATGCCAACGTTATTCTGGCCCGTTTTTTAAATCAGCATTTAGCGAAGTTTGGTGGACGGCTTGTTGAGTTTATAGGTGGTACAGCTCGTAATGCTTTACCTCGCGAAGCTGTAGCAACCATTACTATTTTATCTAACCAATTGCCTGAATTAGAACAATTACTCGCTGAATATCAAACAGCATGGAAAAAACAGCTACAAGGTATTGATGACAATCTGCAATTAACTATTCAGCCTAATAGTACTGAAGTGGCGGGAGTGATCGCTCAACAACAGCAAAACGAGTGGTTACAAGCTTTGGCAACAAGTCCTTATGGCGTTGCAAGTATGAGTCAGGTTCTACCAGATGTAGTTGAAACATCAAATAACATTGGGGTGGTGAGACTAAATCGAGAAGGTGGAAAAGCTGTCTTAATGGTTCGTTCAATGGTGAATCAAGAAGCTCAAGATTTTGCAGAAAAAATTCAGGCACATTTTCATGAATTTAATATCGGCTCTACACTTACACCGTTAGTGTCAGGTTGGACACCAAATCCAGATTCGGCTGCTCTAAAGTGCTTACAACAGGCCTATCAAAATGCATTTAATATTGAGCCAAATCTAAAAGTAATTCATGCAGGCTTAGAATGTGGGATTATTGCCGAGCATTATCCACATCTACAAATGGTTTCTTTTGGACCGGATATTCAAGGTGCACATGCACCAGGCGAACGAGTCAAAGTTGATACTGTAGAGAAATGCTGGAAGCTGTTGGTAACAGCTTTAGCATCTGTAGAGTAGTTTTTACAAATAAGAAGCTCAATTGTGAGCTTCTTAAACTTTAACTTTTACATGAAAATGATCTGGTTTTAACTCGACAAACTCGATTTCACAATCAATAAATTTTTCAATCATGGCCGCTTGAGTACGAGTGTGTTCGCTAATACATTGTGCGGTGAATTCACCACCTTGACCTAAAGCTAAAGGTAAAAGCAATTGATCTGCCAAATACTCATCTACAACAGCCTGTGAAGATAAATATAGTTTTACACCTTTTGCTAAATGATCAGCTATTTGCTCTGCACTTTTGCGCATCTCACCTAAAGCTGTAAACAGTTGAGTGTGATATTGATGAGTAACTTTCACATAGACTGTATTGCCTTGGCTAATTCCATTTAAATGAAATTGCTGCTGAGAGCTTAAGTTTAGTTTTTTACTTAATGTGGTTAATTCACGTTGTGCTATCTGTGCTTCTTCTGAAAGATTTAATACAGCTGCAAAGGCCTCATTACTTTGCAAAGCACCGCGATCTAATAAATTTAGCTTGTTTCGATGTTGCCATGGTTGAACGGTAATCTGAATTTCACCTGCACCAATTGGAAAAAAGCCAGCTTTATTTAATCTAAAATCGACGTTAATTCCAATCTTCGCTAGAGCAGGTAAAAAGCAGTGTTCAATAAAATCTGCTGTTGGTGCAAGTGGGTTATGTGTACCCCCTGAAATGGTGAGTTCGGTAGCTTCATTTTGTAACAACAAAACAGGTAGAAGCGTTTGTAAAACCAGTGTTGTACTACCCGCTGAACCGATTTGAAATTGATATTTACCACTTTGAACATGCTGAGGTGCGAAATATAAACGTTGACTATGTAATTCAGCACCCTCTACATAAGCTTGGCTAATTTGTTGAGATGCTTGTACACAAACCAAATGTTGACGCATTAACCCTGGTTTTTTACGTCCTGCACGTATATTAATTAATTCAAATGGTTGGCCTGTAATCATTGAAAGCGCAAGGGCAGTTCTTAAAATCTGTCCACCACCTTCACCTTGTGATCCATCAATTTGAATGGCTTTTGGCATATTTGCCAAAACTGTATTCACTTCTATTTTCCTTATTTTCTAATTTAATGAACATACTGTCAGTACATGGTAATGCGAAGTAACGTGTGACTTTGCTTTTGACAAAGGTTTACTAGGTGCATAGTGCTGAGCCTGATAAGTGAATATCGATGCACGGCTCACATGCTGCCATAGCCGCCTGAATTATTTTCAATCCCTCAGATCGGAGTAATGCAGGATCTTGTACTCGCCCAGTATGTCCAAACTTTGATTGTGAAAATGATTTCACAAAATTTATTGTTTAATCGATTAGATCAATTTGCCAATTAGCAGCCTGAATTTTAACGTTTAAGTCACGGAGTTTCGCACTGATATCATCCGCCTGCTTTTGTAAGCTAGAAACAGGAATGACTTTCTTCCACTTAATTTCACGTGAGCTATAACGATCAGGTTCTCGATGCGTATTGGCAATTGCATCGATTAAAATCTTATGTTGTTCAGCATAACTATCGCGCAAGCTTAATAGGGACAACAATACTTTGCCATCTTTCAGTTTTGCTTGTGCATTGGTCAAGTGAATACGACAAATCAATTGATTGCTTTCCTGAGTTAAAGCGAATACTTGTTTGATGAGGTCATTTGGATCTTCACTAGGTTCATCACCTTCTTGTACCAATACATTGGTATTAATTCGTTGTTTTAACGAAGCAAGCTTTTTTTGTTGATCGCTTCGAAGTAAAAGTGCTTCTGCGAGTTTCATTTTATTTACCTTTTATTCAATATGTACAATCACTAAGTTCGAAATATCTTCTAATTGCATCGTAGTTTTTGCACATTCAGTAATGTCTTCTAAAGTTTCATCTTCATGCCAAGTTGTCATAAAGCAATGATCGATTGGTGGTTGATAGTTATAAAAAACTAGATAAGCTTCATCTAGGATGTCATCCCAAAGCGAACACTCATATCCTGTAACCATTGCTTGAATACAATGTCTTGAATAGACAATCTGCTCACAAATCCAATTACGCTATTTAGGCAGAATTTGATCGGTTTCCACAACCAAGAGGATGTAATAGGGGTGTTCAGGTAGAATCAGATGCTTTTCTTCATTTGCCCTGATTCTATAACTTCGAATATCTAAACAATCTTTTTCCATGATTAACCCTTAATACACACCACTTGTCGTAAGGTATATACCACTTCAACCAAATCGCTTTGAGCTTTCATTACATCTTCAATTGGTTTATATGCCGATGGAATTTCATCAATAACTGCTGCATCTTTACGGCATTCCACACCTTGAGTTTGTGCAATTTGATCTTCCACAGTAAAACGTCGTTTTGCTTCAGTACGGCTCATAACACGGCCAGCACCATGCGAACATGAACAGAAAGATTCCTGATTTCCAAGCCCACGGACAATAAACGACTTCGCACCCATTGAACCTGGAATAATTCCGTATTCACCTAAGCGCGCACGGACTGCACCTTTACGAGTGACCATCACTTCTTCACCGTAGTGTTCTTCCTTTTCCACATAGTTATGGTGACAGTTCACTGCTTCCAACTGTGCTTGAAAAGGCTTTGGTACAATCGTAGCTAAGGCTTTAATCGCAGATTGCATCATGATTTCTCGGTTCTTCATCGCAAAGCGTTGAGCCCAACCTACAGCAAACCAGTAATCATCAAAGTGTTCGGTTCCTTCGACTAGGTATGCTAAATCTTTATTTGGTAAATTAATGAAATGCTTCTGCATATCTTTACGGGCAAGTTCGATAAAATGATTACCGATAGCATTTCCTACACCACGAGAACCTGAGTGCAACATAATCCAAACATGATCATGCTCATCTAAACAGATTTCGACAAAGTGGTTTCCAGTACCTAAAGTTCCCAAATGTTTGCGGTTGTTGGTGTTTTTTAAGCGTGGATGTTTTGCACAAATATATTCAAAATCTGCAACCAGATCAGTCCAAGCTTGATCTACCATTTCTGGTGGAGTTTCCCATGACCCGCGATCACGTCCGCGCTTCGTCATTCCATGTGGGATTAAACGTTCAAGTTCAGTACGTAGAGCATGCAGGTTATCTGGTAAATCTGAAGCAGTTAAGCTTGTACGGGTTGCCATCATTCCACAACCAATATCTACACCCACAGCAGCAGGAATAATTGCCCCTTTAGTTGGAATCACGCTACCAATAGTTGCTCCTAAACCGAAGTGTACATCTGGCATTACAGCCATCCATTTATAAATAAAAGGCATTTGAGCAGTTTGCAATAATTGTTGTTTTGAGTTGTCATCAACAAGCACGCCTTTAGTCCACATTTTGACTGGCATACTTTTTTCATTTTGCAGAACTTCATAAGAACGTTGTTGCTGCTTTTGTTCAAACTGAGCTTGTTGGTTAATTTCTTCAATGACAGACATTTTCTTTTCCTTTCAAAGCCTGCCTGCCAAGCGTTTGCAGGCAGGTGTTATTCACAATATCCGAATGATGTTGTGTGCTTTGTACTATTGCACTGAGTGTGCCAACTTTTTTTAAAAACAGTTAATTAAAAATATAAGATATTGAAAATAATAAATAAAAATAATTTTATCTTATATCGGATGAATTTTTTTGGCGGTTTTTAATATTAAAAATATATCCATAAATATATTTAAATATATTTTTGGATATATGTGTTTAATGGATCTTCCCGTTTTTATCGATTTTTAAAAGCTGTCCAGCTTCATTTAAAGTAAATTCATCAAAATCATTGGCTAAATAAAAATGACCTTTATAAAACTGGCGAACTTCTTCAGTAATAGCTTGCTGTCCAGCTCTATCTTGATGTCGGGGGCTAAAGTGCGTCAGAATTAAATTACTTAAAGATTGCTGTTCTGCAAATTCAGCCACCATTTTTGCTGAGCTATGCATTGGACCTTTGCCGACTTTATCTAAAACCGTTTGCAAGTAAGTCGATTCGTGAATAAGGAGTTGAGCATCTTTGCAAGCGTCAACTAATAGTTCTGGTTGGTCATTATCACCACCTATAATTGCATGAACTTGTTGATTTTGAATTTTGATAAAGTCTTGAGCTTTTAAGGTTTGTCCTTCAAATTCAATATTGTAGCCTCGTTTCAAATGGCCCCACATATCACCTTGAGGTACGCCAAGCTGAGTTAGAGCTTGGGTATCTAACTTCTTCTGAATAGATTTGATATAAATGCTAAAAGCAAAACTTGGAACACGATGGCTTAGTGGATGTGCTTGAACAATGAATTCGTCAGTGATTTGTTGTGGCTGCATTGCTTCATTCACATCAATAAATTGAAGGGAATAGGGTAAATGTAAATCTGTAAGTTGGGCAGTGATTTCAAACCATTGCTGAATTTCTTTCGGCGCAATCACGATTAAGGGTTTGCTACGGGCATTCATGCCTGCACTTGCTAATAAACCAACTAGACCATAACAATGGTCGCCGTGAACATGTGTAATACAAATGGCAACTAGGTTTTGTAGTGAAAGTTTAGCTTGTTGAATACGGTGCTGTGTCCCTTCGCCAGCATCAATTAAAATCCAGTCCTTATTTTTGCTGTTACGAACTGCTAATCCTGAAACATTACGTGTCAGGGTCGGTACACCTGAAGATGTGCCTAAAAAAGTAAAATGAAGCATATTCTTGGAATTTTTTGGTCAAATGCGTATTGTATATTATAGACACTTATAAAATTTTATAGAAATTATGGCGGATGCAAAGAAAACAGTCGTTATTGGCTTTGTCGGTTCTACACTTGATCAGGGGAGAAAGCCAGATCGATGGCAACGTTGGCGTCCTACGATTAGCTTGTTAATGCATGAAGATTTGCTTGTAGATGAATTGGTACTTTTACATGATCGACAGCATCATAATTTAGTTAAATCTATAGCAGCAGATGCTAAAGAGATTTCTCCACAAACTGAGGTTTCTGGACATAAGATAAGTATTAAAGATCCTTGGGATTTTGCTGAAGTTTATGGTGCACTCTATGACTTTATAAAAACGTATCCGTTTGATGTCGAAAAAAATAACTATTTACTGCATATCACGACAGGAACGCATGTTGCTCAAATTTGTTGGTATTTATTGATAGATGCGCATTATTTACCAGCTCAACTTATCCAAAGTTCACCTAATCAACACAAGACATCAGAAGGTGAATATAGAATTATTAATCTGGACTTATCTCGATACGATGTTTTAAAACAGCGCTTCGATGATGAGCAAAAGCAAAATTGGCAACAACTTAAAGCCAATATTTCTACTCATAATAAAGCGTTTAATCAACTTATTGAGGAAGTTGAATTAGTTGCAACCCGCTCTAGTGCACCTATTTTAATTATGGGGGCAACAGGGGTTGGTAAGTCTCATTTGGCAAAACAAATTTTTCAGTTAAAGAAAGATAAATTTCAATTAAGCGGCCGTTTTATTGATGTTAACTGTGCAACCTTGCGTGGTGATAGTGCCATGTCAACTTTATTTGGTCATATAAAAGGTGCATTTACCGGAGCAGCTGCATCTCGTGCTGGTTTATTAAAAAGTGCTGACCAAGGTATTTTATTTTTAGATGAAATTGGTGAATTGGGACTTGATGAGCAAGCTATGCTGCTAAAAGCTTTAGAGGACAAAAGCTTTTTTCCTGTTGGGAGTGATAAAGAAATTCAAGCCGATTTTCAGCTAATAGCGGGTACTAACCGTGATTTGCGCAATGAGGTTCAAGCTGGTCGTTTTCGTGAAGATTTATGGGCTCGTTTGAATACGTGGACGTTCTTCTTACCAAATTTAAAAGATCGTGTAGAGGATATTGCACCCAATATTGATTTTGAGCTGCAACGTTTTGCTGCAATGCATCAAAGGCAACTGCATTTTCAACGTGATGCCTTAGAAACATATTTAAAGTTTGCTAAATCGGCAGATGCATCATGGCAAGGAAATTTTAGAGATTTAGCAGCGAGCGTAACTCGGTTGGCAACTTTATCTCAAGGTGAGTTAATTCGTCGTGATGCTGTAGAAAAAGAAATTCAACGTCTAAAGCAGCTTTGGCTTATTCAGGATGAATCTTACAATGATAAAGATGCAGATATTCTGTTGAGCTATTTAAGTCCTGAGCAGCTGGAACAAATAGATGAATTTGATCAGATTCAATTACGAGGTGTACTCAAAGTCTGCGAAAATTCAAAATCAATGGCAGAGGCAGGAAGACAACTCTTTTCAGTATCACGCCAACAACGTAATACAACAAATGATAGCGACCGAGTGAAAAAATATTTAGCGCGTTTTGGATTAAGTTGGAATAATTTTCAATAAGGACATGGTATATAACTTGATGGGCTTAGACTCAATCTATGCCCATCAAGTTACTGTTTATTTCATAATAATAAAGCGTGTAATGATTTGGCGAAGCTGTTTTAAATAACCTGTAAAGAAGTGGTTAGCGCCCGGTAAAATCGTAATTGGATGCTTTTGTGGTTTTGCCCACTCAATTGCATCTGAAAGTAAGGTGATGTCATCTTGTTCACCATGAATGAGTAGAATATCACCTTGAATTTCAGGTGTTTTATAGTGACGTAAGCCCACAACAGTAGCTGTTGGTAAACCACATAAAATTAACTGTACTGGCTGTAATTCAGGGCTAAGCTGCGCATGACATTTTGCCAAAACATGTGAGCCAAAGCTAAAGCCACCTGCATAAAATGGCAAACCTGCATGAAGCTTACGGACATGCTCAATCACAGCTAAAATATCTTCAGTTTCTCCATGACCTTCATCATGAACACCTTCACTGCCGCCTAATCCACGGAAACTAGGACGGTAAACGATACAGCCATATTCATTAAAGATTTGGGTTAAAAGAGCAGGGACTTTATGTTGAGGAGTTCCACCTTGTAAGGGGTGAGGGTGACAAACAACTGCAAAGCCTTTGATTTCACCTTCAGGGCGGTCAACAAAAAGTTCAATTTTACCTACTGGACCCTGGATGAAAATTTGCTCAGACATAGAAGAACCGCTAAATAACAATACGTAAGTGCTATTTTACCGATAGTCGTCATTGAAAACACGAGTTAGCATTAAAAAATATCTACTGTTATAGTTGGCATTAATAATAATTTTTTCAGGTTGTCTATGCTTGCTTTAATTTCTCCTGCAAAAACTTTAGATTATGAAACAGCGTTACCTACAGATGAGTTCACTCAGCCGCGCTTGTTAGAACACTCCGCACAATTAATTGATGTTTGCCGCAAACTTTCTGCGTCGGAAATTGCGAGTTTAATGAGTGTTAGTGAAAAAATTTCCACACTAAATGCAGATCGATTTAGAGATTGGAATCCCGAATTTAATTTCTCAAATGCTCGCCAAGCAATCTATGCATTTAAAGGGGATGTTTATACGGGTTTAGATGCTTATCACTTAAAAGATAAAGATATTGATTTTGCACAGCAGCATTTGCGTATGCTCTCTGGTCTATATGGTTTATTACGTCCTTTAGATTTAATGATGCCGTATCGTTTAGAGATGGGTACTAAATTAAAGAATACACGCGGTCATAATTTGTATGAGTTTTGGGGTGACATCATCACTAACCAAATTAATGAAGACTTAGCAGAAATTAAATCTGAATTGCTGGTAAATCTAGCTTCAGATGAATATTACAAATCTGTCAATGAAAAGAAAATTAAGGCTGAAATTGTGAAGCCAGTTTTTCTTGACCAGAAAAATGGCAAATATAAAGTCATTAGTTTCTATGCGAAAAAAGCACGTGGTTTAATGGCTCGTTTTATTATTGAAAACCAATTAAATAAAGCTGAGGACATCAAAGCGTTTAATACCGAGGGTTACTACTTTGATGCTGATAATTCATCGGCAAAAGAGTTGGTATTTAAACGTGATGAGCAATAATCCTAAGCGTGGTTAATAGATGATGATGCAGCTTTATTTATTAAAACTGAAACATTTTTGGTTTGAGCTGCATCAGCATTATCTTTTTTCCGAACCGCAGAAAATTTATGATGAACTTATTGCGGCTTATAGTGAAAAGCAGCGAGCCTATCATACCGTCCAACATTTGTATGAATGTTTGAGTTTGTATGAATTGATTCGGTCTGAGTTAAATGATCCTTATTCT
Organism: Acinetobacter sp. ABJ-A23_2; assembly: GCF_044538765.1. Classification (NCBI taxonomy): domain Bacteria; kingdom Pseudomonadati; phylum Pseudomonadota; class Gammaproteobacteria; order Moraxellales; family Moraxellaceae; genus Acinetobacter; species Acinetobacter sp. ABJ-A23_2. The sequence goes on along the minus strand of NZ_JBIUCP010000008.1, from coordinate 29,820 downwards.
GTTGCATTGGCTCTTTGGTTTCATGATGCGGTCTATGATCCAGAAGCTAAAGATAATGAACTTAAGAGTGTTGAGTTATTTGAACAAGCGATGGCGCAAGATTTATCATCCGATACTCTAGAGAAAATAAAGCGTTGGATTCTTGCGACTCAAAAGCATGCATTAACCGATGAAACAGATTTGCAATTTTTATTGGATATTGATTTAGCTATTTTGGCAGCAACACCTGAGCGTTTTATGCAATATGAACAGCAAATTCAGCAGGAATATGCTTGGGTTGATCCAGAAGTATATGCAATTAAGCGAAAAGAAGTTTTAATGCATTTTTATCAGTCTGAGCCACTTTATCAAACTGCATATTTCCAAAAGAATTTTGATTTAAACGCCAAGCAAAATTTAAAGCAAATATTAGAATAGCCTAAGCTAAATATAAAATTTAGATCTGTTGATTGAATAAAGAGATATAAGCTTTAAAAAGAAAAAAAGATGGTTATATGAACGGGGAGAGGAATCACTGAAAAACAGTGATTCCTTAGAAATAAATTATTTAAAGAAATACCCTGTTTCTGGCGAGCTTGCATTTGCCATACGTTTACGTGGCATACGACCTGCTAAAAATGCTTCACGTCCAGCTTCAACAGCTTTTTTCATTGCAGAAGCCATCAAAATAGGGTTTTGAGCAGCTGCAATTGCTGTATTCATGAGTACGCCGTCACATCCAAGTTCCATAGCAATTGCTGCGTCACTTGCTGTACCAACACCTGCATCTACTAAAACTGGTACTTTCGCATTTTCTTTAATAATTGAAATGGTGTGCGGGTTTAAAATACCTAAACCTGAACCGATCAGACTACCTAAAGGCATAATCGCAACGCAGCCCATACTTTCAAGTTCTTGCGCAATGATTGGGTCATCCGAGGTGTAGACCATAATCTCAAAACCATCATCAATCAAAGTACGAGCCGCTTTTAATGTCTCGGTTACATTTGGATATAAGGTTTTTTCATCACCCAACACTTCAAGCTTTACTAGGTTATGACCATCGAGTAACTCACGCGCTAACATACATGTACGTACTGCGCTGTCAGCATCAAAACAACCTGCGGTATTTGGCAAGATAGTATATTTTTCTGGTGGAATAACTGAGAGTAAATTCGGTTGATCTGGATTTTGTCCAATATTCACACGGCGGATTGCGACGGTTACAATTTCTGCACCACTGGCTTGAATAGCTAAATCCGTTTCATTTAAGTCTTTATATTTGCCAGTTCCTACCAATAAACGAGATTGAAAAGAACGTGAACCAATAATGAGAGGGATGTCTTGCATGGATAACTCCGACTTAGCCGCCGCCAACAGCGTGAATAATTTCGATACGGTCATGTTGAGCAATCGTAATTTGCTCTAATTTGCTTTTAGAAACGATTTGCTGATTGTGTTCGACAGCAAAACGTTTTCCTTCAAGTGCCAACTCCTGAATGAGTTGCAACAGGTTTTGGCTGGGCGTGTCCGTTAATTCGCCATTTAAATAAATTTGCATGATCACATTCCGATTATTTTGCGTATTTGAAAGCATTCCAAGCCAAGATCAGCCATCCAGCAATCATTAAAGCTCCACCGATTGGCGTAATTGCACCTAATATTCTTGGTAATCCCAGCGCCATGATATAAAGCGAACCACAAAAAAATAGAATACCAATCTGGATAAATAAGAAAGATAACTTGATTGGGAAATGGGGAAGAACCTTACTTAAAATACCAAGCGCTAATAGGCCTAGAGCATGATAAAAAAAGTAGTCGGTTGCAGTCTGCCACCAAGCAAGTTGCTCGGGACTCGCGTGAGCTTTAAGACCATGTGCTCCAAAAGCACCCAACATGACTGCAAAAGCAAGATTAAGGGCTGAAATGGCAATCCACATAACAAAAAACGCAACTGAATAATGAAAGGCAACGTTACCATAGAATAGGTTGGCTAAACATAGCCAGATAAAACAAAAGGGCTTATCGCCCTTTTATTTTTTTCATTTACTTTAGCTTGCCGACATAGCGACTTTAATTTTTTCCATCGCATTTTTTTCAAGCTGACGAATACGTTCTGCCGAAACATTATACTCAGCAGCAAGCTCGTGTAGGGTAGATTTATCATCATCTAACCAACGGCGCTGCAAAATATTACGCGAACGATCATCTAACTGGTCCATGGCATCATGTAAAGCAGATGTACTTTGCTCTTCCCAGTCTTCATTTTCAACTAAACGAGCCGGATCATAACGGTTATCTTCAAGATACAACGCAGGGGCAGTATGTGGCGTATCATCGTCATCATCACCTTGCGCTTCAAAAGCAGCATCATAAGCAGTTAAACGACCTTCCATTTCCAGAACTTGTTCTGGAGTTACATTCAAGTCGTTTGCAATAGATTGCGCTTCTTCGAGCGTTAATTTTTTACTCGATTTTTTTAAACTACGTAAGTTGAAGAAAAGTTTACGTTGAGCTTTAGTTGTTGCAATTTTTACAATACGCCAGTTACGAATAACGTATTCATGAATTTCTGCCTTAATCCAGTGGACGGCAAAAGATACTAGACGTACGCCCATATTTGGGTCGAAACGTTTTACGGCTTTCATTAAGCCTAAATTACCTTCTTGAATAAGGTCGCCTTGTGGTAGGCCATAACCTGCATAGCTGCGCGCAATATGAACGACAAAACGTAAATGCGACATTACCAGCATTTTTGCGGCATCAAGATCTTGGTCATAATAATAACGTTCAGCAAGTTCTTTTTCTTGCTCGGCCGTTAAAATAGGAATCTGATTGACAGTACTGATATATGCACCAAGGTTTACACCGGGCGCAGACAATGACAGGGGCATCAATTGATTGCTGCTGTCACTCATGAGTTCTCCTTATAGGATAGGATGGATTAACCAATAAATTCATCTTAATTTGAATTGCCTTCATAATTAAGGAAAATTGGGTAGAAAAATGTAAAATTTTATGCAGTTACTAATCTTAGATTTTAACAAAGAATCATTGAGTTTCAATTAAATAGTGAAATTCTCTTTCTGAAATTTGCATGGTTTGACACATAAAATGATGTAAATTGCAGTAACGCGTTACATCAATTTCACTATGAGGGTCAGATGATTTCAATAAAAATAGCTGCTTTCCTGATACTTTCTTAAGTTCACGTTTCAACATTAATAAAGGCATTGGGCATGGTTGACCAAGGGCATTAATTTCAATAGGCGTTACAGTAGAAGAGGTAGTGCTCATTCATTATAAAAACAACTAAAAAAAATATTCTAACAAATTTTTTGATGAACTCTAGGTGTTTTATAAAAATTAAAAGGTAAAGGATTATATAAAAATTATTGTAATAAGCTGTTTAAAAAAAGAGCTAAAAATAGGGGAAATATTTGAAAAAAATTCTATTAATTGTCATAAACCCGTGTTAAGCTCGAACCGTTTTAGGGATTACCACACAGTTAAATTGTTTTAATAACCTATAACAAATGGATGTAACCGGAAATTGTTGATAGTTTTACAGAATGATTACAAGCTTTAAGATTATAAAAATTTTAAATACTTGTTTACTCTGCTGTTTGCAACACCGGAAGGTCCTTTTTTCATCATCTGAGGATTGACTTATGACAGCTCGTGAACAAGGCGTAGTAAAGTGGTTTAATGACACTAAAGGCTTTGGTTTTATTCAACGTAACGGCGGCGACGATGTATTCGTTCACTTCCGTGCAATCGTAGGTGACGGTCACCGTTCTCTACGTGACGGTCAACGCGTAGAGTTTAGCGTTGTACAAGGTCAAAAAGGTTTTCAAGCTGAAAACGTTCAGCCTTTAGACTAAGACTAATTCATCTTTTTGATGAATGATGGACGCTCCAATTTTTGAATTGGGGCGTTTTTGTTTATAATGATCTTCTCATTCGAGAGATTGTTTGTTAGAGCGCGTATTTATGACATCTGGTTTTGAAACCTTGAATTTACATCCGCAACTTAAAAAGGCGATTGATGCTTTAGGGTTTACTCAAATGACCCCAATTCAGCAAAAGGTTTTAAAATATACATTAGCCGGGCATGATGCAATTGGGCGAGCACAGACAGGAACAGGTAAGACAGCTGCCTTTCTGATTAGTGTAATTAATGATTTACTCAATAATCCGGTTCAAGAGCAACGCTTCCGTGGCGAGCCTCGTGCTTTAATCTTGGCGCCTACTCGTGAGTTGGCATTGCAAATTGAAAGTGATGCAAAATTCCTCACAAAATTCTCTAATTTACATGTCGTGACCCTATTGGGTGGTGTTGATTTTGATAAGCAGAAGAAGCAACTTGATGCTAATTTTGTTGATATTATTGTCGCTACACCTGGACGTTTAATTGATTTTGTAGAACAAAAAGAAGTTTGGCTCGATCAAATTGAATTTTTAGTCATTGATGAAGCTGACCGTTTATTAGATATGGGCTTTATTCCTTCGGTAAAACGTATTGTTCGTTATTCACCGCGTAAGGAACAACGCCAAACTCTAATGTTCTCGGCGACATTTAGTTACGATGTCTTAAATTTGGCAAGACAGTGGTTGTTTGAACCTGTAACAGTTGAAATTGAGCCTGAACAAAAGACCAATAACGATGTCGAACAACGTGTTTATGTTGTGGCTAAACAAGATAAATATCGTCTTTTACAAGATATTTTACGTGAAGAGCCAATTGATAAAGTTATGATCTTTGCTAACCGTCGTGATCAGGTGCGCCGTCTTTACGATCATTTGAAAAAAGATGGGTATAAAGTAGGGATGCTATCTGGTGAGATTGCTCAAGATAAACGCATGAAAATGTTGGAGCAGTTCAAACAAGGTAAGCATAACATCATGATTGCAACGGATGTCGCTGGTCGTGGTATTCACGTAGATGGCGTATCTCATGTAGTCAACTTTACTTTACCTGAACAATCTGATGATTATGTTCATCGTATTGGGCGTACAGGCCGTGCAGGGGCACAGGGTGTAAGTATTAGTTTCTTATCTGAAGATGATGCTTTCTATTTACCGGAAATTGAAAAAGCAATTGGTAAGAAATTACCGCTTACCCGATTAGATGGCTACTGCTAATAAAAAAATCCCAATCAATTGATTGGGATTTTTTTTACTTAATTAATTTTGCAATAAAAAGTAAGGGTAGTTTGGTAGTCATCATCTTTAGCCAAAGACGCATTTTTACCGGTTAAAGTACCAATGACACCCGCAGCAGCTTCTACCATTTGACCAGTCTTTTCACTGACCACATCTTTTAATACGCCGTGATAAGAGGTTTTTTCATCTACAATAACTGGGCTTGTACTCTTAGAGCACGTTTTTTGTGCCGCAGTAACTGCATTATTCTTTGCAATTAAATTAGTTTTACCAATACCAGTCACTTCAAACTGATTATTTTCTTTTTGAATTGCTAGAGTATTTTTAGGGGTGGTTGCACAAGCACCTAGTAATAAAACAACGCCGCTCATTGCGCTCGCTAAAATTATTTTTTTCATGATTCACCTAAGTTAATCGCCAAAAGACATAGCTATTTGAACATAAGTTTTCTAATTGATTTTGAAGACGTTGTATGAGTTTTGAAGTTTTGTATTAAAAAATGTCAAACTATAAGTTCACTAGGTTTATAAGCTAGATTCAATGGTGGATTAACGGTAGATTATGCTAATCTATTTCGAATTTTTGAGTTAGATCAATATTAATGACGGATTCAGCAATACAAATAATTCACCAAAATATTCATCAGCGTCAGTCTATTGGCCAATTAATTGAACCAGCTCCAAACTCAGAGCAACTAGAGTTAGCTTTTCAGGCTGCTTTAACGGCTCCAGATCATCATAGACTTAAGCCAACGCGTTTTGTAGTTATTCCAGGTGAGCAACGCGGTGCTTTCGGTGAGGTTCTAACAAAAGCTTTGGCAGATTTAGGTGAAACTGATCCCGCTCAACTTGAACGTGTTAAGCAACATCCTTTTCGCGCTCCGCTACTTATTTTAGCGCTGACTCAGTTACAAGATCACCCAAAAGTACCACATTTTGAGCAAATCTTAAGTACAGGTGCGGCAGTACAAAATCTTTTGTTATCTTTGCAAGCTCAAGGGTTTTCAACCATGTGGCGTAGTGGAGCTGTTGTTGAATCAAATTGGTTAAAACAGTATTTAGGACTGCAACCACATGATTTAATTTCAGGTATTATTTACGTTGGCACTGCAGCTAAAGCAATTGCGCCTCGTGCAGATATTGAAAGTAAAGAATTCGTAAAAGTTTGGCAGGCTTAAACGTCTGTAAAAGTAAGAAATAGGATAATAAAGCATGGCTGAATTTAAGTTTACAGATTTGGTGGAACCTGTTGCGGTCGATAAAAAAACGGCATTACGTATTACCGTTTTAGGGGGCGGTAGCTTTGGTACAGCCATGGCGAATTTAGCTGCTCGTAATGGCTGCGATACCATGATCTGGATTCGTGATGCCGAAACAGCAGAAGAAATTAATAAAACCCATATTAATAAACGTTATTTACCAGACTTTACTTTAGAATCTTCATTACGTGCAGTTTCTGATTTGGAACAAGCTGTATGTGATCGAGATATTATTTTGGTCGCAATTCCTAGTCATTCTTTCCGTGATGTCTTAAAACAAATTGCTCCTTATATTACTGCACAAGCGGTTGTTTCTTTAACGAAAGGTGTTGAAGCTAAAACGTTTAGTTTCATGAGCGATATTATTCGTGAAGAACTACCAGAAGTTCCATATGGTGTATTGTCAGGTCCAAACCTTGCCAAAGAAATTATGGCAGGCATGCCATCTGGTACAGTGATTGCTAGTGATTCCGAGCTTGTTCGTTATGCTGTGCAGCATGCGCTTCATAGTGCGTTATTCCGCGTTTTTGGTAGTGATGATGTGCATGGAGTTGAATTGGGTGGAGCGCTTAAAAATATTTATGCAGTTGCAATGGGAATTGGTGCAGCATATAAAATTGGTGAAAATACCAAGAGTATGATTTTAACGCGTGCTTTGGCTGAAATGAGCCGTTTCGCGGTAAAGCAGGGTGCAAATCCACTTACGTTCTTAGGTTTATCTGGTGTGGGCGATTTATTTGCGACTTGTAATAGTCCATTAAGCCGTAACTACCAAATCGGATATGCGCTAGGTTCTGGTAAGACATTGGATCAAGCTAGTAAAGAGTTGGGTCAAACTGCTGAAGGGATTAATACAATTGTTCAGGTGCGTGGTAAAGCACAAGAACTGGACGTATATATGCCAATTACCAATGCTTTATATGAGGTGATTTTTGAAGGCGCTCCGCCATTAAATATTGCACTTTCTCTTATGAAAAATGGGCATCGTAGTGATGTCGAGTTTGTTTTACCTCATCATGAAGTCTGACGAATAAATGTCATAAATTGTGGTTATAATGCAGGAATTATTAACAAGGAAATTTTATGCAACTGACATTAGTTCGTCATGGGGAAGCTGCTCCACCAGTAAATGGTAATGATATTAAACGTCCACTTACTGCGCGTGGGCATGCACAGGCTGAACAAACAGCAACATTTTTAAAAGATATTGTAAAACCTGATATTTTTGTAGTCAGTCCTTTGTTGCGTGCTCAAGAAACATTGGCACATATTCAGACATATTTTAAAGATGTGCCTGTGTTGTTGTGCGATAAAATTAAGCCAGATGATGATGCAAAAGAAGCAATTGAGTGGTTGTCTCAAATTCCTTATGAGTCGATTGTGGTGGTTTGCCATATGAATGTTGTAGGCCATATTGCAGAGCTACTTACTCATGAGAATTTCAATCCATTTGCGCTTGCTGAAGCTAGAATTTATGATCAAGCTGTTATTGCAAATGGTTTATCAACACAAAAAAATAGTTTTATACCCACAATATAATTAAAAAGGTTATTTAGCCGACATGCTGTATATATGGATGCCTGAAACCAATGGAACATGGCATTGGTCTAACGGAGAAAGCTGGTTGCAGGCTGCGAGTCTCGATCAATTAATACAAGACTTGCAAATACATCAAGGAAAAGAGGCTACGGTCTTTTTTCCGAGTCGCCATGCTCAAATGCTTCAGCAATCTATGGCGAAGTCCCACTATAAACAGCTGGGGGCTGATGGGGTTAAATATCTACTTGAAGAGTTTGTAACTTTACCTATTGATCACATGAAAGTGGTCCACCATTTTCATGCGGATCAGTTAACTGTCTTAGGTGTTGCTCAAGGTATGGTTGAGACATGGCAACATTCCTTGGCTTTACTGCCAACCAAACTTGTTGCTTTGTTACCTGATTTTCTGATTTTGCCTGAACCACAAACTGAGCAAGTTATTCTGTGTAATATTAACCATCAACTTTTGGTGCGTGAAAATAAGTGGTTAGGTAATTCAATTGATGATTTGGGGCTTTTTTTAGAATTTCAGCCAGCTGAAATACATTATCAATATAGCGGTTTAACAGCAGAGCAACTAGAGAGTTTAGAAGCCGCCTCAAGCGCAGAGCAACGTTCTGAGTTTGTTTATCAATTTCAGTCTCTAGATAAAACTAAGCAACATCCTTTTAATGTTTTGCCAAAATCAAAAGGTCAGGAGCGTACTTTCTCTGGCTATTGGAAAGCTTGCGCTGCTGTTGTTTTAGCAATTATTGTGGTGCAGTTTAGCTATGATTTATTGCGTTGGGTCAAATTGAAAAAAGTGGCGAATCAAACTGCTGACCAAACGATTGAACAATATAAATATTGGTTTGGGCCATCTAGTCGTGTAACCGAACAAAATATTAAAGGTCAATTTGAAAGCCATCTAAGAATGAGTCAGCAAGGTGATACACAAGCACTTTCTTTGTTGAGCCGTGTTGGCCCAATTTTAATGCAAAGACAGATTTTGGCTCAGCAACTTAATTATGATGCTTCAATCTTAACGATGGCATTAAAAGCAAAATCGGCAGATGATTTACAAGCTTTGACACAACAATTAAATCAGCAAGGATTTAAAGCTGAGCTAGGTAATGTTCAAGCAAATGGTGGTGGGGCAATTGGGGTGGTGAAAATACAATAATGAAAATGTTAGCTCAATTGCAGAATCGTTTTGATCAGTGGATTGAACAAGTTGTTCAATACCTAGATCGTTTAACTGTCCGTGAACGCGTTATGGTGGTCTTTACTACAATTTTTGTTGTAGTCGCTATTGTTGGATCTTCACTTTGGAAAATGCATTCCTTGGCAGAACAACAGCAAAAACGCTTAAATGATTTAAAAGATTTGATGGTGTGGATGCAGAGTAATGCGGTTACTATGAAACCCGCAAATGAGCTTGAACTTGATAAGTCTGGAAAAATACAAAGGGTGGCTCAACAGCAAGGTTTAACTGTGACTTCTCAGCAAAATGGAGAGCAGTTACAAATTGTTGTAACACATCAGAATTATGCGGTTTTAGCTAACTTTTTAACACAACTTGCACAGATGGGCCTTAGTATTCAGAAGATGGAAATGGTTTCAAGCGAAGGTCAGATTAAATTAACAGCGACAGTTCAATAACATATTAAAATATGCTTATGTCAGGCATGGTGTTTTGTGCTGCCTGTGCCTATAATATGCGTACCTAAAATCAGTAGACTGTGATTGGTATGTTATATTCACTTGCTCGCCCGATGTTGTTTAGTTTAGCACCAGAGCGTGCCCATGAATTAACATTATCCATGCTTGATAAAGCGCATAAGCTAGGCATGATGCGTCAGGCTGTAGAAGCAAAGCCTACTACATGTATGGGAATAGAGTTTCCTAACCCTGTAGGTTTGGCAGCAGGCCTAGATAAAAATGGTGCTCATATTGATGCCTTGGCTGGATTAGGTTTCGGTTTTATTGAAATTGGCACAATTACACCTCGCCCACAATCGGGTAATCCAAAACCACGTTTATTTCGTATTCCTGAAGCTAAAGCCATTATTAACCGCATGGGTTTTAATAATGATGGTGTTGATAAGCTGATTGAAAATGTTAAAGCTTCAAAGTTTAGAGGCATTTTAGGAATCAATATTGGTAAAAATGCTGATACGCCTGTCGAAAAAGCAGTTGATGATTACTTGATTTGTCTTGAGAAAGTTTATAACTACGCGTCATACATTACAGTTAATATTTCATCTCCAAACACTAAAAACTTGCGTAGTTTACAAAGTGGCGATGCGTTAACTGAATTACTGCAAACTTTAAAAGCGCGTCAACTTGAGTTGGCTGAGCAATATAATCATTATGTTCCTTTGGTTTTGAAAGTCGCTCCGGACCTAACAGCTGAAGATGTTGAGTTTATCTCTGCTCAATTATTAGATTTTAAAATTGACGGTCTTATTGTGACCAATACGACTTTATCGAGAGAAGGGGTGGAAAACCTGCCTTACGGTAATGAGTCAGGTGGTTTGTCAGGCGCTCCTGTATTTGAAAAAAGTACAGAATGTTTACGTTTATTTGCTCAATCATTAAAAGGACAAATTCCTTTAATCGGTGTGGGTGGTATTTTGTCTGGTGAGCAAGCTTTAGCGAAACAACAAGCTGGAGCAACACTTGTTCAAATTTATAGTGGTCTAATCTACACAGGACCAACACTTGTAAAGCAATGTGTTGAAGCTATGACCTAATTGAACATGAACACTATTGATATCATCATTCTAATACTTTTGCTCATTGGGGGGCTAAACGGTTTGCGACAAGGATTTATAAAAGCCTTTGCGAACTTGGTAGGATGGATTTTTGCATTAATTATGGGTGCAAAATATGCTGTTCTTCTAGCTCCGTCAATGTCGGGTTTAAGTCAGGATCCGGTGGTTCAAAAGATTGCGGCTTTTGCATTTATTGCACTTATTATTGTTGTTTTAACTTGGATCGTCACTGCACTTTTAAATGGCCTCTTGAAAAGTTTGAAATTGGGGCCATTAAATCGTTTAGCAGGTGGTGCTTTTGGTTCGTTGAAAGGTTTACTGGTCGTTCTTATTACCATGCAAGGTGTAGGACCTTGGGTTGAGGGTTCAGCAAACTGGAAACAGTCCATACTTATACAATTTTTACTGCCTTATGCGCCTTTAGCCACAGAGCTTTCTAAAGACGCAGCAAGTGAGGCATATCATCAGATAACATCTGGAGGTGGTGTATCTCGCACTTCTCCAAAACCAATGGACGAGTCGGAAGAATCAGAAATCCGGCCCGACCATTCAACAAAGAATCCTTTTTATTAATTCCTAGCTTGTCTGCGAGGTTGCTATGTGTGGAGTTGTTGGTATAGCCGGTAAATCGCCAGTGAACCAAATGTTGTTTGATGCATTAACGATGTTGCAGCATCGTGGGCAAGATGCAGCTGGAATAGTAACCTGCCATGAAGGCCGTCTTTTCCTTCGTAAGGATAACGGTATGGTGCGTGATGTCTTTCATACTCGTCATATGAGAGCATTACTTGGTAATTACGGTATTGGTCATGTACGCTACCCAACTGCGGGTTCTGCTAGCAGTGCTGAAGCTCAACCATTTTATGTGAACTCGCCATACGGGATTACACTTGCACATAATGGTAACTTGACCAATGCAGAAGAAATTCATGATGACCTGTTTAAAACAGATTTACGTCACATGAACACTGATTCTGACTCAGAAGTTCTTTTAAACGTTTTTGCACATGAGTTGCAAAAGAAAGGAACACTAAACCCTACAGCTGAAGATATTTTCCATACGGTTTCTCGTGTTCATGAGCGCTGTCAAGGTGCTTATGGCGTAGTGGCTATGATCACTGGTCATGGTTTGGTTGGTTTCCGTGATCCAAATGGTATTCGTCCACTTATTTACGGTTCGCGTGAAACTGAACAGGGCGAGATGGAATATATCATTGCATCAGAGTCTGTAGCGATTACTGCACTTGGTTTTAAAATCGAGCGTGATATTGCACCAGGTGAAGCAATTTTTATTGATTCTGAAGGTCAGTTATTCACTAAACAGTGTGCGGCAGAACCAAAATACCGCCCATGTATTTTTGAATATGTTTATTTTGCTCGTCCAGACGCAATTATTGATGGTATTTCAGTTTATAAAGCCCGTTTAAAAATGGGTGAAAAATTAGCGCATAAAATTTTGCGTGACTGGGGTGAGGACCATGATATTGATGTGGTTATCCCAATTCCAGATACAAGCCGTACTTCAGCATTAGAACTTGCAAATATTCTTGGTGTGAAGTTCCGCGAAGGCTTTATGAAAAACCGTTATATCGGTCGTACCTTCATTATGCCGGGTCAACAACAGCGTAAAAAATCTGTACGTCAGAAATTGAACCCTGTTGAATTAGAGTTTAAAGGCAAGAACGTTCTATTGGTGGATGACTCTATTGTACGTGGTACTACGTGTAATGAGATCATTCAAATGGCGCGTGACTCAGGTGCGAAAAAAGTATACTTTGCTTCAGCAGCACCAAAAGTAATGTATCCAAACGTTTATGGTATCGATATGCCTGCTAAGACTGAGCTTATTGCTTCAGAACGCAGCGTAGAGGAAATCCAGGAAATTATTGGTGCTGATCGTTTAGTATTCCAAGATTTGGAAGACTTGAAGAACGCCGTACGTACAAGTAAGGTTCCTACATTGACTGAGTTTGATTGTTCTGTTTTTGATGGTATCTATGTAACTGGTGGAATCGATGCAGACTATCTGAATAATTTGGAGCAGAAGCGTAATGATTCTGCGAAAAAGAAAAAAGATGGTTATATTGATGTCAATATTGATGCAGCGTCAGTAGATTTGACGGGTATTAAAGAAGAATAGAAATAGCCGAAAAAAGCGGGTGTTTCCCGCTTTTTTCTTTTATGATGAAACTTAACAATGTAATTGGGATTATTTACATTGAAAGAAGTAAGCCACTATTTAATCGAAAATAAAAATATGGCATGGTCCATCACTATGTGTTTGGTCGCTGTGCTTTTAACTATTTTTATTTTAAATCTCATTTTAGGTTTACTCGTTCATTTTTTTGATTATAGTCAGCCAATTTGGTGGCACGCTTTAAGTCCATATTTTGTTGCTCTTTTGCTTTTTATTATGGTTTGGTCGGTGGTGACTGAACTTTATATTTTGCGTAAAGGTGGACATTCCCTTGCCAAGCAGCTTAAAGCGCGTCGTTTGGTAAAAGGTGAGAGTACACCAGAAGAACATGCGGCATTAAAAATTACAGAACATTTGGCGCAAACATTTTCTCTTAACGTTCCAACTCTCTATGTGTTGCCTGACGAAGTAGGTGTAAATGCGTTAACGGCAGGTTTTCACTCAAATGATATTGTCATTATCTTGACCTGGGGTGCTTTACAGAATCTGGATGAACTGGAGCTGTATGGTTTATTGGGCCATGAGTTTAACCAAATTTTATCGGGCGAAGCTGTAGAAAATACTAAATTAAAAATTTTATACAGCGGTTTAACGACTTTCAGTCAATGGGGTAGTAAACTCGCCAAGCAAGGTTTTAAACGCTATAGTCCCGGTTATAAGCATAAATTTGAAACGGTATTTGTTGCTGTCGGTGGTGTAATCTGGTTGGCGGGAAGCTTGGGTGTATTAATCACTCGTTTTATTAAATATTTAACATTAAGTGGCCGTACGTTTCGCAATGACCAAAAAACCATGCGATTATTAAAAAATAGTACAAATACCCAAACATTATTACGTATTTATGTTCACCATTCAGGATCACAAATTCATAGTGCTTATTCTGAATCAATCGCGCATATGTGTTTTGCAAACTCACTTAGCCCTCAAAGCTGGATGAATATTCACCCAAGTATTCGTGAGCGTATTTACGAGCTCAATCCCACTTTACTGCAAGATTTACAGTTAGAAAATTTAAAGAAACTTCGCAATAGGCCTTTATTTAGCCTTTTCCGTTCATTAGAAGAATCTGAGACAGAAATCTATATTCCGTGGTCATCACCACAACCTCTGCCATTATTACGACTTTCTCCAATTAGTTTTGCATTAAATGATGCGATCAAGCCTTTAAGTGGTGATATCCGGCGTAATAAAAAACGCCCTGAACTTATTCAGCGTGCATTGCAAACAGCCACTGGTTCGCGTGAGGTGATGGTTGCAATTTTAATGATTCGTCAATATCGAGAATTTATTCCGCAAGAAGCTCCAGTAAGCCATTCGATTGTCGATGCTTTGCTTAATTTGGATGGTCGTATTCATATTCAGATATTTCACGACGCATGTAAAAATATTGGCCATATGCCTGCAAGTATTGCACGTCAATTTTTGACAAAACTGGCACTGATTATTCAGGAAGATGGCGAAATAGGACTGCTTGATGCGCTATTACTAGAGCGTGTTAAGTATGAATTGAATTTGATGCCACTTCATTTGCCAACAGCATTTGAAGAGGTGAAACCTCAAATAGTTCGTTTGATTGATGCATTGCTCCATGTGCAGCAAATTAATAGTCCAAACCAGTTGGAAGTTCGCGAACGTATTTTGCGCTCTTTACTTAACCCAGATGAAATGCATATTTATGATGAAATTTCGGATGAGCCTTTAGACTTGGCTGAAATTTTAAATGACATTGCTGGGCTCTTGCTTCGTGATCGTTTAAGTATTTTGGCAATTGCTGAGATGTGCTTATGGAGTGACCGAATTATTACGCAAGATGAACTGGATGTGCTTGAATTGCTTTACTGGCGATTTGGTTTCGAGTCTGATGAAATTGTAGAGCAAATGCAGAAGAAAAATAGCGTTATGATTATTTAAGAAACATATGTGGTTTCCAATAGGGATCATTAAAAGAAAACGCTGAAAAAAAATCAGAAGCCCGTTAGAATGTGTGTAGATTAGAGGTACTGATTTAAACATGATTGGGCAGCAAAGAAATATACTGGCAACCTTAGGAATCGATGTATGGATTCCTAGAACACAAGTGTGCCAAAAAAATAATGCCCATACTGTATGGCGAGATCAGGTTGTCGAATCTCAAGCACCAATTATCGCACCTACAATAGATGTTCCTACTTTTGAAAAAAAGCCATCTAAGCCTGTGTTGCCTGAAGTTCCTAAAGTCGTAGAGGAGCCTTCAATAGCAATTGTAGATGTTCCACAGTCTGAAGTGGTTGTTGAGCAAGAGGCAATTGCTCCATTTGAGATGCAAGCTTATTGCCTTGAAAAGTATGTAATCTTTGTTGATGTAACTGCATTAGAAAAAGAAGAAAAACAACTTTGGGCAAATATACAAAAGGCCAAAGTCGGGCACTATGCTGAATTAAAATGGCCTTTCCCGTTAGCTGCTTATCAGGATCAACGTGGTGTGGGTTCATATATTCAAGGTTTTTTAGATGCTGTGGCGGCAGAAAAAAAGATTTTATGTCTGGGTAAATGTGCCTATATTCAACATACAAATATTATTCATTTAGCTAGTTTAAAAGAAATGTTAGATAAGCCTCTCCTTAAAAAAAGGTTGTGGCAACTTATGCAAGATAACAATGAGTAGTAGGGATATACATGAAAAAGGTTGTGGTTTTTAGCCAAATCGATAAAGAAATTTTGTCACGGTTGCAGCAGGACTATCATGTTGTCGTATTAAACCCTAAATTGGGTGATATTAATGAACAGATACGACAAGAAGTGGTAGATGCTGATGGAATGATTGGGGCAGGCCGCTTACTTAATGAAAGTAACCTTGCTCCAGCACAAAAATTAAAAATTATTTCATCTGTGACAGTTGGCTACGATAATTATGATGTTGCTTATTTAAACCAAAAGAAAATCTGGTTATCAAATACACCACATGTTTTGACTGAAACTACAGCAGATCTTGCCTTTACTCTATTGTTAAGTGCAGCTAGAAAAGTACCATTTCTAGACCATTGGACTAAACAAGGTGAATGGAAAAGAACAGTTGGGCCACAGGAGTTTGGTCTGGATGTTTTTGGGAAAACACTAGGTATTATTGGATTGGGTAATATTGGTGCTGCAATTGCACGTCGTGGTTTTTATGGTTTTAATATGAATATTGTTTACCATAATCGACGTGAAAAGCCTGAATTGGCTGAGCCATTGAATGCTCAATATCTAGGTTTGGATGAGTTGTTACAACAGTCTGATTTTGTAGTCACAGCAGTTGATTTAAATGCAGAATCTAAAGCATTAATGGGTAAAGCTCAATTTGAGCTTATGCAAAAGCACGCTATTTTTATTAATATTGCGCGTGGTTCAGTGGTTGATGAGCAGGCACTTATTGAAGCTTTACAGCAGGAAGTTATTTTTGCTGCAGGTTTGGATGTATATGAAAAAGAGCCTTTGCAAGATTCTGAACTTTTCAAATTACCAAATGTAGTTACTTTGCCTCATGTTGGTTCTGCTACAGCTGAAACACGCAAAAAAATGGCAAACTTAGCATATAAAAATTTGGTAGAAGCATTAGAAGATAAAACACCAAGATATTTGGTGAATCCTAATTTCGTATAAATATTGAATAACACTTCATTGCAAATATAGTCTATTTTCAATGTTATAGTGAAAGCCTGTTCATATGATGCAGCAAACTCAAGCATTCTATGAATGGGCTTTTTTGTTAGTTTAATTTTAATAGAGAAGAACTTTTGAAATTTTTGCCAGTTATTTTAAGTTTGGCTTTTATAACAAATGCCTCTTATGCTGACCCTTTTGATCCAAAACCCGCTTCTGGACAAGTCGAAATTCCCAATATTGGTAGTGGAATAGGATTGCTTGACCAGCAGAAAGAAAAATTTATTGGTGAAAAAGTTTTCCGTGAAGTTCATAAGCAAATGCCAGTCATACAAGATGTGTGGCTGGAAGATCAGTTTTTCCAAGTCTTCTCTAATATTCTGGGTGAAACACAACTTGGACAACCTATTGGGCTGGTTGTAATTAAAGATCCTCAAATTAACGCATTTGCTGTCCCGGGTGGGCTATTTGCACTAAATACTGGCCTTATTTCATCAGCTCGAAATATTGATGAGATTGCTGGTGTGATGGCACACGAAATTGCTCACGTTTCTCAGAGGCACTTTAGCCGTTCAGAAGAGGCTTTTAAAGGGCAGGCGCTTTTAAGTCTGGCTGGTTTGCTAGCTGGAGTGGCTCTAGCTGCTCAGGCAGGTGGAGATGCTGGAGCTGCGGTCATGTTAGGTACGCAAGCTGCGCTTCTTGATAAACAGCTCACTTATAGTCGTAATCAAGAGCGTGAAGCTGACCGAATTGGAATGCAGTATATGTATGCCGCGGGTTATAACCCGCAAAGTATGGCAGATTATTTTGAAACAATGCATAGAGCAACTAGCCATGTAAGTTTTCTGCCGGATTTTTGGCTTACGCATCCTTTAACGACTGAGCGTATGAGTGAAGCTCGTTTAAGAGCCAATCAAATGCCTAAGGTTAAAAGCAGAATATATGATGTCGATTTTGAAATTTTAAAATGGTACACCATGGTGGTCGCTGGAGAAGCTACAGAAAATCAGCTGCAGAGTTTAGCTTCACAAAAAAATCTGGCAGGGATATTGGCTTTGTCGGCGTTTTATCTTAAACAAGGAGATTACACGCAGGCTCAAACAACATTAGATCAAGTGAAATCTAGTGGTAAGCCTCTAGTTACCCTTATACAAACAGATATTTATTTGGGCCAAAATAAGCTTGATCAGGCCTATAATTCGATTGCCCCACTGCAAATGACCATACCTGAAAATAAGGCGTTCAGCTATAAGTTGGCTGAGGTGTTGTTGCGTCAGGGAAAATATGCGCAAGTACAGACGCTCGTGCAGCGTTTTATTAATAAAAATGCTCGAGATATTCAGGGCTGGCAACTATTACAGCAGGCTGCTAATTTAGATAAACAATCGCCATTAAGAGCGGTGAATGTATTGCGATATCGTGCAGAAGCACAGTACTGGTCTGGTAGTGAAGAAAATGCAATTAAATCTATGTTGCACGCGCAAAGACTAGCGAAGGGCAACCAAGCTATGTCGGCTAAAATAGATAGTCGATTAAAGCAAATGCAAGATGAGCGACGAATGAAAATTTAATAGATTTAGTTTGACTTAGGATTTTCGTAGACACAGATATACTTAAACTGACAAGTAAATGAAAGTTTAGTTTAAGAATGTATAAGGAAAGAGGAGGGAATTAAGCTAACTTAGCTTTAATTTTTGCTGAAACTTGAGCAGGATCGGCACGCCCGGCTATGATCGGACGTAGAGAATTCATCACCTTACCCATATCTTTCATGCTAGTTGCTTCTTGAGCAGCAATCGTTTGCTCAATGATAGAATCAAGCTCTTCCTCAGTCATAGCTTCTGGTAGAAACTGGGAAATAATCTCAGCTTCGGCTTGTTCTTTACTAGCTAAATCATCACGACCAGCACCTTCAAAGGCTTTGATCGATTCTTTACGTTGTTTAATTTGCTTTTCAATGACCGCAAGAACCTGAGCGTCGCCAAGCTCTATGCGCTCATCAACTTCGATTTGCTTAATTGCTGCTTGTAGACTACGCAAAACCGTCACTGTTGCCATATCTTTGGCACGCATAGAAGTTTTTAATGCATCAGTAATTTGGTCTTTTAAAGTAGTCATAATTTCAGCAGTCAATCACAAATTAATTAGTAAAGGCGAGTAGTACGTACAGATTCGCGAGCCAATTTCTTTTGGTAGCGTTTAACTGCAGCAGCTTTTTTGCGCTTACGTTCTTGAGTTGGTTTTTCGTAGAATTCGCGCTTACGAACGTCAGCTAAAACACCAGCTTTTTCGCATGAACGTTTGAAACGACGGATAGCTACGTCAACTGGTTCGCCTTCTTTCAACTTAACTTGTGGCATGTAAAATCCTCTAGATTATGGATAAGATCAGGCACACCATTGCGCCGGATCACAAGTGAAGGTCAGTATTTTACTCATTTACAACTCATATCACAAGTCTATAATAGCGATTGCAATATTTTGACTCATATAAAAGGCAGTTTTGATGATTGTTTTAGGCTTGGAAACTTCTTGTGATGAAACAGGGTTGGCACTTTATGATAGCGAACTCGGCTTACGGGGACAGGTTCTTTATAGCCAGATAAAACTTCATGCTGAATATGGTGGAGTGGTTCCAGAGTTAGCTTCTCGTGACCATGTTCGTAAGCTCATTCCTTTAATGAATCAATTGCTTGAACAAAGTGGCGTAACAAAACAAGAAATTGATGCAGTCGCTTATACGCGTGGCCCCGGTTTAATGGGAGCCTTAATGACAGGCGCATTGTTTGGAAGAACTTTAGCTTTTTCTTTAAATAAGCCTGCGATTGGTGTTCACCATATGGAAGGGCACATGTTGGCGCCCTTGCTTTCAAGCCAACCGCCTGAGTTTCCATTTGTTGCATTGCTTGTTTCGGGTGGACATACGCAATTGATGGCAGCTCATGGCATTGGTCAATATGAACTATTGGGTGAGTCTATTGATGATGCTGCTGGTGAAGCTTTCGATAAAGTCGCGAAAATGATGAGCTTGCCATATCCGGGTGGGCCAAATATCGCAAAACTAGCGTTATCTGGTGATCCGCTAGCATTTGAATTTCCACGGCCAATGCTTCATCAAGGCCTAGATTTTTCTTTTAGTGGTTTAAAGACGGCAGTTTCTGTTCAATTGAAAAAGTTGAATGGTGAAAACCGTGATGCTGATATTGCTGCTTCATTCCAAGAAGCCATTGTTGATACCTTGGTAAAAAAATCAGTAAAAGCCTTAAAGCAAACTGGACTTAAGCGTTTAGTGATTGCTGGTGGGGTAAGTGCAAATTTACGACTACGTGAACAGTTAGAAACTTCATTGGCGAAAATTAAAGCTCAGGTTTACTATGCAGAACCTGCTTTATGTACTGATAATGGTGCAATGATTGCATTTGCAGGTTATCAGCGTTTAAAAGCCGGCCAACATGATGGCTTGGCTGTCACGACTACACCACGTTGGCCAATGACTGAATTATCTATTCCAGTAAATTCTTAATATTTAAAAATAAACGGCTATTATTATTTAAATAGCCGTTTATTTTATTGGGTAGAACTGGTCAACTCTTTTAAGCCATTTAAACCAATCCAGTGCTTAGAAAACTGATATGCAGCACGACCAGAACGTTGTCCACGCATTTGGCACCAACGCAAGCTTTCGGCACGAACTTCATCGGTAAAAAGCATATTTGCTTTATCAAGATAGTGCTCTACGATTTCTAAATATAAGTTTTGATCCATTGGATAAAAAGATAACCATAAACCAAAACGATCTGACAAAGAGATCTTTTCTTCAATCGCTTCTTGAGGATGTAGTTCGGTATATTGAGGTACATCCACCTTGGTTACAGGTGTATTTTCATGCATGAACTCGGGTAATAAGTGACGGCGGTTACTGGTCGCATAAATAATAAAATTTGTTGAACCTGACTGTAATGAGCCATCTAATACACTTTTTAAACTACGATAATTTTCATCTTCAGCATTAAAAGCTAAGTCATCACAATAAACGATATACTTTTCAGAGCGGTTTTGAATGATTTTTTGGATTTTAGGTAAGTCTGCTAAATCATCACGTTCAATTTCAATTAAACGTAATCCTTGAGGCGCATACTCCGTGAGTAAAGCACGCACAATAGAGGATTTACCCGTACCACGTGAACCCGTTAACAGTACATCATTTGCAGGTAGGCCATTTAAAAACTGCAAAGTATTTTGAATGATTTTTTCTTTTTGACGTTCGATGCCTTTTAAGTCATCAAGATAAATATTCTTAGGCGTATAAATTGCTTTAAGTTGCTGGTTTTCCCATCTAAAAGCAGGTGCAGTAAAATCAGTTTCTTGTTTCGGTTCAGGTAAAACCTGCTGTAACTGATTTAATACAAGTGATAAGGTTTGAACTAAATTGTCGGGTAAATCAATGGTAGCCATGGTTAATCAATCATGTTAAACAGTAATTTACTAGGATACTAACACCGAAATTTGCAAGCTGACAAAAAAGATACTAGCAATGCAGTTTATCGGTTTTGCAATTGATTGAAATGTTCAGACCGCGCATAGTGTTGTCATGTCTATTCAGTAAAATCATCTGTGAAGATGAGGACGAAATATGTTTGAAAAAATACGAAGTGATATGAATCCGCATCAGGCTTACCGTATCAAAAAATTACAACGTCAGTTAGACATGGCTGAATCTTATGAAGAGTGGAAGTCTTTTGCATTAAAGCTAGATGAAGAAACAGGTGCGCAAGAGTGGAAGTTCGATAATAGTTCACCTTATTTTGATGCTGAGCTTATTTCTTATCGTTACACTTTACTGAAAAGATATCGTCAGCAACATCGTACTTTAGATTTGATTTATCTTTTAAAAGAAGGGTTGACCTACGATATTGCAAACATTGGCCACCCTATGTTGTTTGCTGCAACCCATGTAGGTACAAAGAAATTAATTGAAGATTATATTGAAGAAGTCAGCCAAAGCTTGGCTTATATTGCTTCTAGTGAATGTATTACCTTTCAAAGAAAAGAAAAAATCGAGTTTTTTGAAAATTGTGAAAAAGCATATGGACAGCCCGCGCTTATGTTTTCGGGTGGTGCAACTTTAGGTCTTTTTCATACAGGCGTATGTAAAGCTTTAATTGAACAAGACTTAATGCCCAAAGTCCTGTCTGGCTCAAGTGCTGGCGCCATTATGACAGGTATGTTGGGGACTTCTGCGAGTGAAGACGTTCAAAACTTATTAAATGGCGAGCAATTTTTTAGTGATGCGTTTCACTTTAGAAAGCTTCGTGAACTCATAAAAGGGAATGGGGGCATTGCGGATGTCCATTATTTGAAAAAATTCCTTATCGAAAACTTAGGTGATTTGACTTTTGAAGAAGCATTTAAAAAATCGGGTTTAAATATTAATGTGGCAGTTGCACCGTACGATGCAACAGAAAACCCACGAATTATGAATGCAATTATGACACCCAACGTTTTAGTTTGGAGTGCTGTATTGGCTTCTTGTGCTGTGCCAGTTCTATTTCCACCTGTGCGTTTAACCAGTAAGCGTTATGATGGTGAACATACGCCGTATATGGCAAACACTAAATGGGTAGATGGCAGTGTGCGCAGTGACTTTCCACAAGAAAGAATGGCAAGGCTTTATAATTTAAACTACACCATTGCCAGCCAAGTAAATCCGCATGTTGTGCCATTTATGCAAGATGATGCACACCGTTTCCGTAAAGATCTTTTAAGTTGGCCTGAACGAATTTTAAGACGCCAAGGTAAAGTTCTGTCTATGGGTGTAATGGACTTTACCCGGCAAAGACTTGGCGCTATTTCTCCAGTAAGAAGATTGCTTGATCATGGGTATGGAGTAATAGGGCAGCGCTACTATGGCGATGTCAATATCATTGCCAAATATGGCCTAAAACATTATGCCTATACGCTACAAAACCCTCGTCCGCATTTGTTTAAGCGTTTACAACGAGAAGGTGAGCGGGCGACTTGGCCGAAAATCTCTTCTATAGAAACTCATGCGCGTATTGGTAAAACAATTCAGCATTGTTTAGAAGTTCTACGTTTTGAAGAAAAGAGACAACAACCAGAGTCTTATTATGCTGAAGCATGATTTTGCTTCTCATATAGAAAACCTAAAATGCGTAACAAAACCTAAAAGTGCAGTTTTAGGACGGCATCTATGGACATGTACTATAGATGCTCATCACTACTGGCTAAAATACCATTTGCCGCATGTACATGCTCAAAGTGAGCAAGATTTTTTGCATGAATTGCAATTCTATGAAGATATTCAGTATAAAAAAGTGAACTGGCTTTTGCCATTTAAAATAGTTGATGTCGGTGCTATTTCCCAATTACATCAGTTTGAAGGGAAAGTATTAATTTTGCCAGACACCGATTGCTGGTTTGGCAATTTAGATCAAAAGCAAAATTTAAAAGATATTCGTGAGATGATCTATACCTCGCTTATAGCTTTAGCGGAGTTTCATGAGCTAGGATGGATTCATGGAGATATAAAAAGGGAGCACTTTCGAAAGTTTGAGCAGGGGCTCTATTTAATTGATTTTGAAAAAACGCGGCGTATACCGAGTCCTGATTCAATCATTGATGCTACACCAAGGTATATGGCACCTGAACTGTTTCATGGAACCAGTAAAAGTATACAAAGCGATTTATATGCTTTTGGAGTTGTGTTGTATGAATGGTTAAGTCAAATGCGTTTACAAGCAAATACTTATCATGATTGGGCTGTATTGCATTGCCAAAATTTAAACATTCAGTTGCCTGATTCAGTTAAAATTTTTTACCCTTTACTTGTAGGGTTATTGCAAAAACAACAGAAAAACCGATTTTCAAATGCATTTGAAGCAATCAATTGTTTAAATGCGCTCTCAAACTGATAAAAATCATTGATCTAGTATCTGTATACAATTTACACGGTCAGTTTTTTTTAGAAAAAAAACACTTGTCACTGTTAGATCTTATCGCTAATATACACAGCCATCGGGGGCGTGGCGAAATTGGTAGACGCACTGGATTTAGGTTCCAGCGCCGCAAGGTGTAAGAGTTCGAGTCTCTTCGCCCCCACCACTTTAAGTTAAGACTTAAAGTTGATTTGAATGTTAAGTCATTTAAATCTTGGAAGAGGATTGGTGTAATGGTAGCATGACGGTCTCCAAAACCGTTCGTCAAGGTTCGAATCCTTGATCCTCTGCCACATTTATTTTAAATAAATGTCCCAGATGGGGGCGTGGCGAAATTGGTAGACGCACTGGATTTAGGTTCCAGCGCCGCAAGGTGTAAGAGTTCGAGTCTCTTCGCCCCCACCATTGAAAAAAGCAAGACGATGATCTTGCTTTTTTTATGATTAAATCTAAAGGGTTTAATTATTCATATAGAGGATTGGTGTAATGGTAGCATGACGGTCTCCAAAACCGTTCGTCAAGGTTCGAATCCTTGATCCTCTGCCAAGATTCAAAAAAGCTCCTGTTAGAGGGGCTTTTTTTTATCTCGTATATTTTCTAATTAAATTTTCTTAAAAATTATTACTAATATTAAATAAAATTTAATTTCATACAGACTAATCTGTATAAAGTATTTTTACTTTGTTAATGTTTTGTTAAAATATGATTAATTAAAGTAAATTTTGATTTGATTTATATGTTGAACTATAAAAAATTTAATAAAAGCGTCTTATTCATCTGCTTATCGCTAATGGGGGGCTTAAGTTATGCTGCGGACTCAGGTGATCCGATTGGCCAGAGAATTCAAGCTGACCAAACCATTCGACAACAACAGCGTGACACTGCATTAGAAAAACAAATTCAGCCGAATGTAAACGTAAATCTAGGGCAAGAACAAAATAAGATTTCAGCTCAGCAATTACAATATTTACGCTCTAACAGTGAAACACCTTGTTTTGAAATTAAGAAAATACTTTTAGAAGGCGAAGAAGCCCATCAATTCATTTCTTCTTTTAATGTGATTACGACTGGCAAGAACAATATTATTGGAAGATGTTTAGGGGTAAATGGACTAAACCAGGCGCTTGATCTTGTACAAAATAAAATTATAGCAAACGGTTATGTGACCACACGTGTTCTGCTTCCTCAGCAAAATATTGCATCTGGTACGGTGCGTGTTCGTGTTATTCCAGGACGAGTGGATCAGATTAAGTTCGCTGATGGTACTTCTAAACGTGCACATTTATGGAATGCTTTACCGATAAAGTCGGGTGAGCTGTTAAATATTCGTGATATGGAGCAAGGTTTAGAAAACTTTAAACGAGTGCCAACGGTTGAAGCTGACTTTAAAATCCAGCCAGCAGAACAAAAAAAAGAACCAGGCTATAGTGATGTGGTTTTGGCGTGGCAACAGGCTAAACCTTATCGCTTACATATAGGGGTTGATGATTCAGGGAGTGAGGCGACCGGAAAATATCAAGGCACAGCGACTTTATCACTTGATGATATGCTGACTTTAAATGATTTGTTTTATATCAGTTATAACCATGATTTAGGCGGTGGAAACTCTGGTAAACATGGTACTGATGGCTTTTATGCAAGTTATACTATTCCATTTGATTATTGGTTATTTTCAACCAGTTATAGTCGCTCTAATTACCTGCAAACAGTCGCTGGAAGTAGTGAAACTTATCAATATAGCGGTAAAAGTGAACTCATTAATGCAGATCTATCACGAGTAATTTATCGGGACGCACATCGGAAAACAACCTTGGGTTTTGGAGGATGGTATCGTGAATCACAAAACTATATTAATGATGTAGAAGTTGAAGTACAACGCCGTAAAACTGCGGGTTGGAAAGCAACCCTTGATCATACTGAATATTTTTCTAACGCTACTTTAAGCGGCAATGTGACTTATAAACGTGGTACAGGTTGGTTGAATGCGATGAGAGCACCAGAAGAAGACTTTGGTGAAGCTTATACGCGTGTGGGGATTTTACAAGCCAATGCTAGTTTACAAATTCCTTTTAAAGTGGGTCAGCAAAATCTGCAATATTTAGCTGAATGGCGTACTCAACACAGCAATCAACCTTTAACTCCTCAAGACAGATTTTCAATTGGAAACCGTTATACCGTAA
Organism: Acinetobacter sp. ABJ-A23_2; assembly: GCF_044538765.1. Taxonomy (NCBI): domain Bacteria; kingdom Pseudomonadati; phylum Pseudomonadota; class Gammaproteobacteria; order Moraxellales; family Moraxellaceae; genus Acinetobacter; species Acinetobacter sp. ABJ-A23_2. Next base: position 4,169 of record NZ_JBIUCP010000008.1, on the reverse strand, counting down.
GAGGTTTTGATGGTGAGCAAACTTTATTAGCTGATAATGGTTTTTTAGTTCGCAATGAACTAAGTGGCTCAATCATGAATAAACCACACTCTTGGTACGCAGGTATCGATTACGGAGAGGTTGGTGGAAAAACTGCACATTATCCAAATCCTTTACCAGGCACAAGTTTATTAGGTGCAGTTATCGGGTTGCGTGGTCAAATTGCTCCCTTACGTTTGAATTATGACGCTTTTGTCGGAGCACCGTTGAAAAAGCCAGATCACTTTGAAACGGATGATTACACGACTGGATTTAGTGTGAACTGGACTTACTAAACCATCCTCTCCCAATTACATATTTATTTGATTACATAAAAATTTAGTGAGACTTTAAAGTGAATAAGAATCGTTATCGTATTATTTTTAGCCATGCTCGTGGGATGTTTATTGCTGTTGCCGAGATTGTAAAAAGCAAAACCAAGCAAGCAGGGCAAAGTCAGGGGGCATCTGGAACAGATTCGACTACAGGCTCGGTTCTACCTATTCATTATAAGAAGTTAAATCCACTCAACTTTGCTGTTATTGGCTGTTTGGGAGCATTGGTGATTAGCTTGCCAATGAGCAGTGTGGCTGAAACCCAGATTATTGCAGATAAAGGTGCACCTACATCGCAACAGCCGACAATTTTAACGAGTGCAAATGGGACGACTCAGGTCAATATTCAGACACCAAGCGCTGGTGGTGTTTCACGTAATACCTATACTCAGTTTGATGTTGGGCAAGAAGGCGCTATTTTAAATAACTCACGAAATAACACCCAAACTCAATTAGGAGGCTGGGTGCAAGGTAACCCATGGCTTGCAAAAGGCGAAGCCAAAGTTATTTTGAATGAAGTGAATAGTAATAATCCAAGTCAACTCAAGGGTTATATTGAAGTTGCCGGAAAACAAGCACAAGTTGTTATTGCGAATCCATCTGGTTTGATATGTGATGGCTGTGGTGTGATTAATGCAGATCGCTTTACTTTAACTACGGGTCAAGCGGTGATGAATCAAGGTTATCTTGAATCATTCCGTGTCCGCGAGGGGCAGGTCACGATTGAAGGTAAAGGTTTAAATGGAAGTTTAACCCCGTATACAGATATTTATGCGCGTGCCTTAAAAGTCAATGCAGGCCTATATGCAAATGAACTCAATACGGTACTTGGACAAAATGATATTCAAGTCAAAGATCAAGTAGCTCCTCAAATCAAGGCAACAACAGGATCCACAACTACGCCTCCGCCAAGCTTTGCTTTAGATGTAGGCCAACTCGGTGGGATGTATGCTGGAAAAATCTTTTTAGTGGGAACAGAGCAAGGGCTAGGTGTACGTAACGCAGGTACGATAAATAGTACTCAAGGTACTCTGACACTAAATGCAAATGGTGATTTGGTCAATAATGGTAACTTGATCGCGAATAAAGATCAGGTACAGCTAAAAGCTCAAAATATTCAAAATACGGGTAATGTAAGTAGCGCAACTTCACAAATTTCTATTGAAAGTCAAAATCTAGAGAACTCTGGTTTAATCAGTAGTGCTGATGAGTTACATCTTCAAAACGAAAGTAAGATGAGCAATAGCGGCACCTTAAATGCTGCTCGAATAGCTATTACCTCTACTACACTAAAAAATAGTGGTTCTATTGAACAAACAGGTTTGCAAGGACTTGATTTAAAGTCGGGTGCAATGACCAACTTAGGTGGTAAAATTGGAGTTGCCAAGAGTAATACGAGTGGTGGTGCCGCTGGAAATAGCTCCGGTAATACAGATAGTACGGTAATAGTTCCAACGGTTCCTGTTGATCCGGCACAGGATGGAGGAAGTCTGGGTGTTGTTCCTCCAATAGATACCACCCCAAAAACTTATGATACTGGCTTCATTCATGTTTCGGGTGTATTAGGTAATGATCAGGGAACGATCATTGCCAATGGCGGTGTCGATTTAGAGAGTCAAAATGGTTTGGATAACCAAGGTGGGCAACTGAATTTAGGTACTGTCACCATTAAAGGCAGCAACTTCAATAATGATCTAGGCCAATTGAATGTTAAACAGGCCGATATTCAAACGTTAGGTTTTACCAACCAGCAAGGTCAGTTGGCATCGAGTGACACACTAAAAATTCAAAGTCAGAATGCTAATAACCAAAGTGGTAAGATCCAGTCAATTGGGCAGCTCGATTTAGTTATAGGTGGTGAGTTAAATAATAGTAAGGGCTACGTTGCTAGTGGTGACAATGTTCTGGTAAGTGCAGGCGATTTAAACAACCAGTTTGGTGTGGTTTATTCAGAAAACCAATCTGTAAATATCAAAGCTAATCAAGCGATTGATAATACAGAGGGGTTTATACAGGCAAAAACTGATTTAAATTTAAATAGTCAAACGCTGAATAATACATCTGGGCAAATCATTGGCAATCAAATTCAACAGCAACACGGCACTGTCAATAATAGCCAAGGAGCTATTATTGCCAAGCAAAATTTAAACAGTACTGCTCAGCAATTTGACAATGATCAAGGGCAATTACAGGCGACAACTGTTCAATTGCAACATGATCAGCTTAAAAACAATGGTGATATTTATGCGGATCAGGATTTAACGGTTACAGGAAAATATATTCAAAATTCTGGTTCTTTGGCGGCTGGGGAAAATATAAAAATCACAAGCTCAGCATTAGAACATGCACAGAATGGTTTAATTGCCGCGGGCCTAGATCGTGAAGGTAAATTAGCTGATACGGGTATGCTTACGATCAATGTGGATCGGGTTGGTTTACATGGCCAAACATTCGCAGGCCAGCATATCCAGATTAATGCGACAGGGACGATTGATGCAGCACAGGGACAATTACAATCGAAAACGATTGCATTGAACGCTGGTACAGATATTTCAACTCAGGCAGCGACAGTTGTTGCTCAAGATCAACTCAAACTGGCCAGCCAGAATCTGATTAATAATCAGCAAGGACAGTTAAATAGTCAGGATATTATTCTTTCTGCTCAACAACTAGATAATAGCCAAGGAAAAATTCAGCATACTGGAAATAACGAATTTACTCTGAACTTTGTAAATGGTCTAAATAATAAATCAGGTGAAATGAGTAGTAATGCAGCTTTAATGCAGTTAAATACTTCTATTCTAAACAATGAAGCAGGCCAAATTATTCACTCTGGAAATCAGCAATTGAATATCAATAGTAATCAATTGCAGGGAGCCCAAGGTAAGATTCTGAGTAATGGACAATTAGTATTAGCTACAGAGCAAGCTATACTAGATGGTGCTATTACATCAGCAGATCAAATTAATATTACCGCGTATAACTTGAGTCACCAAAAAGGGCAAATGATCCAACGCGGAACATTAAAACCGCTTACATTAGCCATTAGAGATCAAATCAATAACCAGTTAGGATTTATTCAAAGTCCAACAGCACTTTATATTACTGCGGGTAGCTTAAATAATCAGGGTGGCCAGTTAAGTTCTGCAGCAGATCATGATCTGCAGCTTGATGTAGCGGGTTTACTCGATAACAGCCAATCAGGTCAAATTTATGCAGGTCTGAACAATAACATTCATGCTGGTTCTATCAATAACAGTATGGCTGGGAAAATCTCTGCACAGAATGCTTTGACTTTAACAAGCTTAGGGCTCATCAATAACCACTCTGGAAAAATCATTGCAAATGCTGATGTTGGCGTTTCTTCTCAAGAACTTAATAATGACGCAGGTGAAATTGGTTCAGTAGAAGGCAAATTAATACTAAATGCTGGTACAGGTGTATTGAGCAACCAGTCAGGTTCTTTACAGTCAGGTAAAGATATCAAGGTTCAGGCAGGCCAGTTAAAGACCCAGTCCGGCTTGATCAATGCCCAGGGTTCGATAGAGGTGACGGCAGGTCAGGACATTGATAACAGTTCAGGCCAGATCATTGCGAACAAGGCGGTACAGCTGAGCAGTCAGAGTCTGACGAACAATGCAGGGCAGATTGGCAGTGTTGAAGGTACTGTGAATATTGATGCCGGTACTGGGGTGTTAAGTAACCAGCAAGGCAAGCTTCAGTCTAGTCAGGACCTGACATTAAAGGCACAAGGGATTGATAACCAGTCAGGCCTGATTGCAACGCAAGCCAAACTGGATATGCAGCAACAGTGGC
>NZ_JBIUCP010000079.1:0-8513 GCF_044538765.1 Acinetobacter sp. ABJ-A23_2 | reverse complement strand
GTAAATACAATATATATTCAAATAATTTTTAGATAAAATTTACTAAAAATTAAATTATATTAATTAACAAAATGTATTTCCTTTACTTCTTCATTTAAAATTTTTAATGCAGTTAGACAAATATCTAAATATTGATTATCTGTAATTTTTTTAGGATAGGTATTAGCATCAATATTAATAGTTACCCCATTCCACGTAAAAAGCTTTCTAAATGTATTTGATTTACATGCCGCATCACTACTCAAAAAATCAGCTTTACGATTATAATATTGTGGTGAATACATAAAAACTCGAAACCCACCTTCCACCACAATATCACCTTCCCACTTTTTCCCTATTAGTTTATCTATATCTATAACTCTAATAGTAAAACCATTAGCACCATAATACTCTCTTGGTATTAACCAAAAACGACCATTACGTTTTATTAAAAAATATTTACGAGAGTCATATTTGGGCAATCTTGCTCTATCTGCATCTGTAATAGCATCAAATTCCCGGGCCAATCTTCTATTCTGCGCCTCCATCAGTCGCCGAATTTCTCCCTCCTGTTCCTCTTTTGTTAAAGGAACACACTTATATACAATCCAAGCTATAAAAACTAGTAAAAGCAAAATCCATATAAAACCTTTAGATGGTGAGTAGTTTTTTATTTTCATTTTTCCACCTCTAATAAACTAAGAATTAATGCATCTAGATTTTGATGTGGGTTATTTTTAGGGTAAAAGCATAGATAAAAAAAGCCCCTGCTTTTAACAGGGGCTTTTCGAATTTGGCGGAAGCGGTGAGATTCGAACTCACGGAGGACTCACACCCTCGTCGGTTTTCAAGACCGGTGCATTAAACCGCTCTGCCACGCTTCCATGTGCGTAAGAATACAAAGCTTATTCATTTTATTCAAGAAAAATATCATCGCTTTGTGTTCAAGTGCATATTGTTTCATCAATTTTACAATCGAGCAGCTAATTCTGCTCCTTCTTTGATCGCACGCTTCGCATCTAGCTCTGCTGCGAGCTTTGCTCCACCAATAATATGGTAGTTCGCTACAGTCGACTCACCTTCTTTTGGCATCAAGTCTTTTACCGACTCTTGACCTGCACACACTACAACCGTGTCTACACGTAAAAGCTGGTCTTGACCATTATGTTCAATCCAAAGCCCTTCATCAGTGACAGCTTTATATTGCACACCGCGCAGCATACGTACACCATGCTTTTTAAGCTGAGCGCGATGTACCCACCCCGAAGTCTTACCAAGACCAATACCGAGTGGGGTTGTTTTACGTTGTAGTAAATAAATCTCGCGTATTGCTGGTTCAACCACAGGTGGCTGCATACCACCTTCAGAAATATAGTTCGGATCTGGGTCTACACCCCATTCACGTTGCCACTCTACTAAAGGTTGAGGCTGTGGTTGATGTGGTGGTTTAAGTAAAAACTCAGATACATCAAAACCAATACCGCCAGCACCAATCACTGCTACTTTTTGCCCAACTTCTGCACCTTGTAAAACTTGAGCATAGGAAAGAACTTGTGGTGAATTACTTCCTTCAATTTTTAAAGCACGTGGCACTACACCCGTTGCCACAATAACTTCGTCAAAACCTTCACGCTCAAGTTGCTCACGATTTACACGAGTGTTTAAACGTACATCTACGCCAGTTTTTTGAAGCTGTACTTTAAAGTAGCGAATTGTCTCGTGGAATTCCTCTTTACCTGGTACAACCTTGGCAAAATTGAACTGACCACCTACATCTTTATTGGCTTCAAACAAAGTCACTGCATGACCACGGCTTGCCGCCACAGTTGCAGCAGACATACCTGCTACACCACCACCTACAACTGCAATACGTTTAGGCTGCTTGGTCTTTAAATAGACCAGTTCTGTTTCATGGCCTGCACGCGGGTTCACTAAACAAGACACACGTTTATTTTTAAATGCGTGGTCTAAACACGCTTGGTTACACGCGATACAAGTATTAATTTCATCAACACGGTTGGTCGCAGTTTTATTTACCCAAAAAGCATCCGCCAATAAAGGACGAGCCATTTGAATCATGTCTGCCTTGCCAGTTGCCAAAATCTCTTCGGCAGTTTCAGGCATATTAATACGGTTAGATGCAATGACTGGAATTGAAATATGTTGTTTTACATGAGCCGTGTAATCGACAAATGCTGCACGAGGTACCGAGGTTACAATGGTTGGTACACGTGCTTCATGCCAACCAATACCCGTATTTAATAAAGTGACACCCGCTTTTTCTAAAGCTTTTGCAACAGTCACCACTTCCTGCATGGTGTTACCGTCATGTACAAGGTCGAGTAGCGATAAACGGAAGCAAATAATAAATTTCTCGCCCACTTTCGCACGGATTGCTTTTACAATTTCAACCGGAAAACGCATACGGTTTTCGATTTCACCGCCCCAACGGTCTGTACGCTGGTTTACATGGCGACTTAGGAACTGGTTAATCAGATATCCTTCTGACCCCATAATTTCAACGCCATCGTAGCCTGCCTTTTTGGCAATATCGGCACACTGTGCATAGTCTTCAATGGTGCTGAGAATATTTTTTTCAGAAAGCTGACGCGGTTTAAATGGTGAAATTGGCGATTTAATTGCTGTTGAAGACACAACAAAAGGCTGATAACCATAGCGCCCTGCATGCAAAATTTGCATTAAGATTTTAGAGCCATGCTTATGAACAGCATGTGTTACCAAACGGTGCTGAGGAACATCAAAAAGACTGTTCATGGTTCCACCCGCAGGTGCCAACCATCCCTGACGGTTCGGAGAAATACCACCTGTCACAATCAGGCCCACCCCACCTTTTGCACGCTCTTCAAAATAAGCTGCCAGCTTTGGGTAATTATAAAAACGGTCTTCAAGCCCCGTATGCATGGAACCCATCACCACACGGTTTTTAATAGTGGTAAAGCCTAAATGTAATGGTTTTAATAAATTGGCGTAACTTGTCATGCTGCGTCCCAATAATTTTTTGCAACTTGTTGCATAGTACTTTAATACTTTTTTGATAATTTTGGATGACCACACAAAGAAATTTATCGGAGCTTATGGTCAATCCATTTATTTAAGAACAATACTTCATTCACTTCTTCTTATTCTATAAATAGCCTTATATTTTTTATCAAATTAAAACTTCAAATCAGAACAAGTGAATTAATGCTTTTTTTGCGAAAAAAAGCACCATGAATAGTGCTACAATAGCCGCCATTCAGAATTCTCAAGACCGCCTATATGGGGTCTTTTTCATAAATGTTAGGATTAGCAATGACTGATAATGCAACTATCTTGCAGCATGTACCAGTAGGCAAAAAAGTTGGGATTGCCTTCTCCGGAGGTCTAGACACTTCAGCTGCCTTATTGTGGATGAAACAAAAAGGCGCAGAACCTTATGCATATACTGCAAACTTAGGTCAGCCTGATGAAGATGACTACGATGCAATTCCAAAGAAAGCAGAACAATACGGCGCTGTAAAAGCTCGCTTAATTGACTGCCGCTTACAACTTGCGCTTGAAGGTATTGCTGCGATTCAGTGTGGTGCATTCCATATCAGTACAGGTGGTGTTCCTTATTTCAATACGACTCCACTCGGTCGTGCAGTAACAGGTACAATGCTCGTTACTGCAATGAAAGAAGATGACGTAAACATCTGGGGTGACGGTTCAACTTATAAAGGTAACGATATTGAACGTTTCTATCGTTATGGTTTGTTGACTAACCCGAATCTTAAAATTTATAAACCTTGGTTAGATCAAAACTTCATCGATGAGCTTGGTGGCCGTGCAGAAATGTCACAGTTCCTGATCGACAACGGTTTTGACTATAAAATGTCAAAAGAAAAAGCATACTCAACTGACTCAAACATGTTGGGTGCGACTCACGAAGCAAAAGATCTTGAATACCTAAATGCTGGTATCAAAATCGTTGACCCAATTATGGGCGTTGCTTTCTGGAAAGATGAAGTTGAAATTACTCCAGAAGAAGTGACTGTACGTTTTGAAGAAGGTGTACCTGTTGCATTAAACGGTCAAACTTTTGACAATCCGGTTGAGCTTATTCTTGAAGCAAACCGTATTGGTGGTCGTCATGGTTTAGGTATGTCTGACCAAATCGAAAACCGTATTATCGAAGCGAAATCTCGTGGTATTTATGAAGCACCGGGGATGGCCCTTCTTCATATTGCTTATGAGCGTTTGGTTACTGGTATTCATAACGAAGATACGATCGAACAATACCGCATTAACGGTTTACGTTTAGGTCGTTTACTTTACCAAGGCCGCTGGTTCGACTCTCAAGCACTTATGTTGCGTGAAACTGCACAGCGTTGGGTTGCTAAAGCGATTACTGGTGAAGTAACTCTTGAACTTCGTCGTGGTAATGACTACACCATCATGAACACTGAATCTCCAAACTTAACGTACGAAGCTGAACGTTTAACAATGGAAAAAGGCGATTCAATGTTTACGCCAATGGACCGTATTGGTCAGTTGACTATGCGTAACCTCGACATTACCGATACACGTGCAAAACTTGGCATCTATACAGATGCTGGTTTACTTTCAATCGGTCAAGGTTCTGCTATTCCTCAATTAGACAGTAAGAAAAAATAATTTTCTTATGACGTCAAAAAAGCCACCTCTATAGGTGGCTTTTTTATATTTAAAGTTAAGTTAGGCAATTTCGGCAACTTGTAATGGTTGATAATAAATTTGATTACGGCCAAGTTGCTTTGCCCGATATAATGCCTGATCTGCTGCATGAATTAAGTTATCTTGTCCCATTTTTAATCCACCCGTATATACGGTAAACCCTAAGCTGATAGTGACATACTTCGACACTAACGAATCGGCATGAGGAATAGCTTGCCGTTCGATGGCTTTATAAATATTTGCTGCCACTGAATAAGCACCCTGTGCAGGTGTTTCAGGTAATAGTACGACAAACTCTTCACCCCCATAACGCGCAACAAAATCGACATGACGAATCGAGTTTTTAATTGCAGAAGCAATAGATGAGATGACTTTATCCCCCATCTGATGCCCATAAAAATCGTTATAGTTTTTAAAAAAATCAATATCGATAAATAAAACAGCCAAAGGACGTTTCTCTTGATTTGCTCGGTAATAGAAGAAATCAAACATTTCGTCAAAGGTACGACGATTCGAAATTTGAGTAAGCGCATCTTGTTGACTTAAATGCAGTAGTTCAGATGCTTCTATCCGTAAAATCTGCTCATTAATTTCAGCAAGTTGGTTATTTAAAAAAAGACTTCGCTCTCTTGAGATGAGCATCGTGCTAATTGAAAAACCTAAAATACAAGTACCAAACAAGGCACGACCCAGCGCGATATAATCACAATTTACGTTTAATAAATTAAGAAAAACAAAAACCAGTATTGCTGCGGATAAGCCTACATACAGCATATGGAGTGGTTTGATCCCGCTTAAGATAAACCCGAGCATATATAAAAAAGAAAGAAGCAACATCGACTGATTTTTAAGTGCCATATTTCCAACACTCAGCAACAACATAGCACTCGTAATAATACTAAAGAAAACGATGCCGCAGGCCGCAAAATAAAAGTGCTCAGAAAGTTTTTTGAATCTGGCAAAAATCCAAAATAGTAAAAGCGCGAATGCAATATTCATAGCACTTAATACACAATGGACAAAGTCCAAAGTAATATAAGGCTTGCCTATCACTAAGTAGTCGGTTGGAAGGGCTAACAAAATGAAAATTAAATAAGTGAGTACGCCGCTTGCTAGAAACTTTGAAATATTTTGTCGAGTACGATCAAGATTTAAACACCAGAATTTTTTTTCTAGTTGTGTTGGCAAAGGCATATTGGCGTAACGATGGGTATGTAGAGTGACCAAGTACTCGATTTCTTCTTTAGATTTGAGTAATTGATGGACATTTCCCCTATTCGCCACTAGTCGATTCCTACATATTTCGCGTTAACAAAATATAACATTAATTTTTAAAGCTCCCTGCGCTTTATTTTGCCATTTGTCCGTAATTCTCGTTACCATTTTCACACTTTATCGATTATCATTTGTTTTATTTCGAAGTTTGAACTGCCTTGAACTCTATTACCCTGCTCCAGCCAGATGATTGGCATGCACATTTACGTGATGGTTTAGCATTAAAACGTACTGTTCCAGATTTGGCTAAACAATTCGCTCGCGCGATCTGTATGCCTAACCTTGTACCGCCTGTAAAAACAGTAGAAGAAGCTTTAGCTTATCGCGAACGCATTCTTGCTCATGTTCCAGAAGGCAATAATTTTGACCCTCGTATGGTGCTTTATTTTACTGATCACACTTCACCAGATGAAGTTCGTAAAATTAAAGAATCAGAACATGTAAATGCAATTAAGCTTTACCCTGCGGGTGCGACTACAAACTCAGACAATGGTGTGAGTGATATTCGCAAAGTTTATGCAGTTATTGAGCAATTAGAAGAGCATCAAGTGCCGTTATTGCTTCATGGTGAAGTGACTCACAATCATGTAGATATTTTTGATCGTGAAAAACGCTTCCTAGATGAGGTATTATCACCATTATTGAAACAGTTCCCGAAACTTAAAGTTGTGCTTGAACACATCACAACAAGTGATGCTGCGCACTTTGTTTTAGAACAAGACCGTAATGTTGCAGCAACAATCACTCCTCAGCATTTATTATTTAACCGTAATGATATGTTGGTTGGTGGTATTAAACCGCACTTCTACTGTTTGCCAATTTTAAAACGTCAAACGCACCAAACGACTTTACTTGAAGTGGCGACTAGCGGTAATCCTAAGTTTTTCTTAGGTACAGACAGCGCCCCTCATGCACAAAATGCAAAAGAGAATGCTTGTGGCTGTGCGGGCTGCTATAGTGCACCTAATGCAATTGAGCTTTACGCACAAGCATTTGACCAAGTCGGTAAATTAGAGCGCCTAGAAGGTTTTGCTAGCCACTTTGGTGCAGACTTCTACGGTCTATCGCGTAATACTTCTACCATTACTTTGGTTAAAGAAGATAACCTCGTTCCAGAATCTTTTGATTATTTAGATGATCAAAAAATTATCCCGCTGCATGCCGGGAAAACGCTGCAATGGAGAAAAGTGTGACACAAGAAAATTCTGTCCCGGTCATTGGCCAACGTTTTCGTGGCTTCTTACCTGTTGTTGTCGATGTTGAAACGGCAGGTTTTAATGCCCAGACAGATGCATTGCTAGAAATCGCGTGCATTCCAATTGTGTATGATGCTCAGGGACAATTTGTCCCTGGTCCTGCATTTCATGCACATATTAACCCTTTTGAAGGGGCTAACCTCGATCGCCGTTCGCTCGACTTTATTGGTATTGATCCATTCAATCCAATGCGTATAGCAATGGCTGAAGATGAACGAACTGCGTTACGTCGCATTTTTAAATCGGTCAATGAAGTTCGTAAACAACAACATTGTACTCATGCTGTACTTGTAGGCCATAACGCGCATTTTGATCTTGGTTTTTTACAAGCAGCAATTGCACGTACAAGCACGAAAAACCAAAATCCATTCCATAGTTTTTCAGTCATGGATACGGTTACGCTAAGTGCCGTTATGTTTGGACAAACTGTGCTTGCTAAAGCATGTATTCAAGCTGGAATTGAGTTCGATGGTAAAGAAGCACACTCTGCTTTGTACGATACTCAGAAGACTGCTGAACTGTTTTGCTATATTTTGAACAAACTGTCACCTTACCTCCTTGACAGTTTGGTGGCGGCTTCTTAAGATACCGCCATCCTCAACGTCCCTATCGTCTAGAGGCCTAGGACATCGCCCTTTCACGGCGGTAACCGGGGTTCGAATCCCCGTAGGGACGCCATATCTATTATGAATAATTATTAAAAAATATAGATATCCAACTATCATTTACACATCTATAAACTCAGTTGTTTTAGAGTGTTTTACTAAAATTCATTTATTAATTTCCGATCCGTTTTAAAGCGGTCTCACGCACAAACATTGTTGGATCATTAACAAGTCTTCTCAAAATATGAATTGGCACCTTTTTATTACACGCAATTCTCTCACGAACTGCTTCACTCTTATCTTGAGATAATAAATCAAATAGCTCTGGACTAAGCTTTCTTTTACTAGCAACCGTTGACCGAACAGATTCATTTGTATCTCGTGCTAGAATTTCTAATATATCTAATGGCACAGTTTTATTATGTGCAACCCACTCTCTCATTTCAGGAAACTTGGAAATAACATCCATCCAAACTACATCAGAAGCATCATCATAGGCTGCACGTGTATATTCCTCAAATATTTCACTAGTTCTAAGGAAAACGAACTCTTCTGCTGAACTAATCAATTAAAAGTTAACTCTCTTTTTTAATTCTTTCTATAGAATAAACCTTTAAATTTCTTCTTCAATTTATTTATTAGAATGAACCACATACTGCTTATTTAGACATCAGTGATACATTCTAAAATAAAAATATAAAGA